>NZ_JAFUHT010000076.1 GCF_017468685.1 Methanobrevibacter sp. | reverse complement strand
TTTCTAAAATAGGTAAGATAAAAGCCTACACTCACTTTGATGTAACTTATCATCCACAAATCATTAAAACAAAAACAATAAACAAGCAGAAAGATTTAAGTATAATCCGCGATAAACTATCTAACAACAAAAAATTAACAGATTTAGAATGCTCATTGCTGATAGCACTACCCTTATTTGAGCTTAAAGAGAGTGAATCGGAAATTACAGAAGAGATTTGCACATATATCACAGACAAAAAGCACTGTATTCCTGATGATATATTTGATGAGATTGTTGTTGAGATGTATTTAAATATTGTTGAATACATTGATGATGAAAAACAGGATGAATTAATGGAGATGATTGATATGGTAGAATCTTATAATGGATTGATTTCACAGATTAGAAATGAAGGAAGAAATAATGGGAAAAAGGAAGTTATTAATGATTTGCTGAAAAATTTTCCCATCGATGTTGTTGCTGTTCTTCTTTCAAAGAAAAAAAGTGAGATTGAAGAGATTCTTAAAAAGTAGATTTTAATCTGCTTTCCTATTAATTAAATCTGAGTTCTGTATGAGTCTTATTCATTATGGTGAGGACAACACACTCCAATTATTAATTGCCCTCCAATATTAACAATTAATCATTAGAGGTGTTTTAATGTCTGGTAAAAAACAGTAATTGGTGATGAAATGATTAATGCACAACTAAAAGCAAATTCAGAAAAATTAAACATCTCCATTGATGAGTTAATAGAAAGATATGTGAGAAGAGTTTTGTTCACTGATGATTATTGGGAACCTTAAGAAGTTACAATTGAAGAATTGGGAAAAATCAATAAAATCGAACTTGAAAGAGAAAAAAAGATGGGTCTTAAACCTTCAAAAAAACACATGTTTGATGGTTTGATTAATTGAATATTCATAATAAAAATGAATATTTGATTTGTAAATATTAATTAACCATTTAATATGATAGTATTTTTACTATCCTTCTTATTTTTTTAATTTAAAATTATAATTAAATAATATCCAATCCTATTTATATATTTTAAAATATGTCCGATCTATTTGAACAATAAAAAAATGTTTCAAGTAATCAAAAAAATCAACAAACAACTTGGAAGTCCATGGGCTGAAGCCCTTATAAACTTTTTTATATCATGAAAAACTAAAATATTAATCACTGATTTTAGGAGTTCATACTAGATGGGTATTGAGGAAAAGATTAAAGATATTGAGGAAGAAATCCAAAAACACCTTACAATAAGGCAACTTCCCACCATATTGGAAAACTGAAGGCTAAACTGTCTAAACTGAAAGAGGAATCATTGCAGAGAAGCAGTGGAGGGTCTAAAGGACAGGGATTTCATGTTAAAAAATCAGGGGATGCAACCGTGGTTCTGGTTGGATTTCCATCTGTAGGTAAATCAACATTATTGAATAATATTACAAACGCTGAAAGTAAGGTCGGTGCTTATCAGTTCACAACACTGGATATCGTACCGGGTGTAATGGAGCATAAAAACGCCAAAATACAGGTTTTTGACATTCCAGGAATCATCACCGGTGCAAGCAGCGGTAAGGGAAGAGGAAAAGAAATCCTGTCTGTGGCAAGAACAGCTGATTTGATTCTGATTGTTCTTGATACTTTCAACCCGCAGCACCTGGATGTTATTATCAAAGAGTTAAGGGCAATTGGTATCAGGCCGAACGAACAGCCTCCGGACGTTACAGTTAAAAGGAAAAAGCTCGGTGGGGTAAAGGTTTCAAGCACATGTCCGCTGACATATCTTGATGAAAAGACCATAAGGTCAATTCTAAACGAATACGGCTACATCAATGCAGATGTCCTTTTCAGGGATGATGTTACGATGGATCAGTTCATTGATGTATTGGACAGAAACAAGTCATATGTTCCGATGCTGATTTTGCTGAACAAAGTTGATTTGGTTGATGATGCTTATCTTAAGGAACTTAAAAAATACATTCCTGATTTCATCCCGATTTCAGCTGACAAGAATACCAATATCGATGAGTTGAAGGATATAATATTCGATAATCTTGATTTGGTTCGTGTTTACTTAAAGCCTCAGGGAAGAAAAGCGGATATGGAAGATCCTTTGGTTATCAAGAAAGGCTCAACAGTCATTGATGCATGCGGTAAGCTTCACAGGGAATTTGTCAGAAATTTCAGACATGCTAAGGTATGGGGAACATCAGTCAAGTTTCCGGGCCAGAAGGTAGGTCCTGATCATGTTCTTGAGGATGAGGACGTATTGAGGGTAATCCTGAAAAAATGACTGCTATTTTTATAACCGGCACCCCGTGTACCGGAAAGACAACAATTGCCTCTAAATTAAATGGACGCTTAATTAAAATCAATGATCTTGCAAGAAGTCATGGTTTTATTATTGGTGTTGATGAGGATAAGGGTTATGAAATCATAGACATTGAAAAATTGTCACTCTATGTAGGTGAACTCATCAACGAATCAGAAGAACTCCTGATTTTTGAAGGCCATGTCACACACCTTCTTGACGGGGCAGACAGGGTGATTGTCCTAAGGGTAAGGCCGGAAATTCTTGAAAAAAGGCTTGAGGCAAGAGGATATTCTGAGTCCAAAATAAGAGAAAACCTTGAAGCCGAAGCTCTGGGAGTGTGTTCGGCTGAAGCCTATGACCGATACGGTGAAGAGGTTCATGAAATTGATGCAAGTGATCTGACAGTTGATGAGATTGTGGGGCAAGTAGAAAAAATCATTGCAGGGCAAGTGACCTGTCCTGTCGGTGAAATTGATTTTATGGACTGGCTGATTTCATAATCTTAAAGCAATATTGCTTTTTTAGTTGAGAAAAGTATTTAAAATATTTCTTTGATAAATTGTATTAAATATTCCAATAATATTTAAATAATTTTATAATTAAATAGAATATTATTGTAGAATTACTTTTGGGAGGCATCAATATGAATGAAGATATAGTTTATATTCCTGAAAAATTCAAAGCGATGATACATTATATAATAAGCAGATGCGAATCAAAAGAAAATTTTGGTAGAGTTTTATTATATAAATTATTATATTTTTCTGATTTTGACAATTATGAAAAATACGAACAGCCAATAAGTGGAGAAATTTACTTAAGGAAAAGAAGAGGGCCTGTTCCTTCACATTTTTTTGAAGCAATTAAAGATTTAATTGATGAAGGAAAAATCAATGAATCATCCGAACTTGTAATAAATTATAACAAATATAAGTATTCATCTTTAACTGAACCTGATGTTAGTTTATTATCTATGGAAGAATTGCAAGTAATTGATGATACAATTAACAGGATTGCTCATTTCTATTCCGGTGAAGTAAGTCAATATTCTCACGGAGACATTCCATGGAGATTAGCAAAAGATAATGAAGCATTAAATTATGAATCAGTATTTTACCGAGATCCAGAGTACTCTGTGAGGGATTATGATGACTGAATATAGAGGATACACTTTTGAATATCATCATAAGTTCCAAAAAGAATTCAACAAAATTCTTACTAAACATCACTGTCCAACATTAAAGGATGATTTTAAACTGTTGTATGATATCTTAATTCAACATTTAAATGAATCTGATAGATTTGCTCCTCATATATGTATGCATATTTCAGGTTTACAAAACAATGTTACGGTTCCTGCATTCATTATCAAAAAATTTCGTTGTAAAGGAATTAATAGAGGATCAAGGTCAGGGTTTAGAATAACTTTCTTGTTTGATCAAGATGAAAGTAAATTCATCTTTGTTGAAATTTTTAACAAAAATAAAAAAGAAATTCCTGACAAAAATAGAATTAATGAGTTGTTTGTTAAAAAATTGATATTCGAGAGAAATTATATGATGGTGAAGAGAAATATTTAAATTCTTCATGATTGCGATATTCCTTGTATAGTTTTGTGAACAAGCCTTTAAATACTGCTTGTTCTCTTTTGTGAACAAGTATCGGAATTCCTGCTGAAACAACCTTTGTGATGAATTAAATATTTTTTACAAAAATTCATTTTCACTAAAAAATCCGATAAATTCACAACCTTTATAAATACCAATAAACATATCTATTCTTAATATTCATATTAACCTAAGGTTATCATAACTATGGTTTTTGTTTTAATTTGCGCAAATCATTTTAATTCAATTTTGAATATTATATCCTACAATTAATGGGAGGATATTTTTGAGTAGAGGAAAACGACCAAAGTGGATGATTGAAATAGCGATTGAAAGAATGAACATTCTTTTTAATCGGGCTGAGATGGAATTCATCACCCATCCGGAACGTTCAAATCGCTATGTGGAGTTAGCATTGAAGTTGTCCACCAAATACAATACCAAAGTGCCAGAAGAATGGTCAAGAAGGTATTGCAAGAGTTGCAAGTCCTTTCTCAAGCCTGGTCACAATTCTACCGTCCGGCTAGTTAACTCAGAGGTTAACATTTTTTGTGGTGAATGTGGTCATGTAATGAAAATTCCCTATCACAGGGAGAAAAAGTTAAAAAGGAGAGCTAAGTATGATTCAAAACAAAAAAGAATTAATGAATAGAGCTCTTAATGCGATGACAATTAACATTGGCAAGTCAGGCGTTAACGACAATGTAATTGAAGAAATCAAACGCCAGCTAAAAGCTAATGAAATCGTTAAACTTAAATTTGCAAAAAATATCGCTCGCGATAAAGACGCTTACATCGACGATATAGTCTCTCAAACCAGAGCAAAGCTCGTAGACGTTAGAGGACACGTTGCTGTAATCTACAAGAAAAAGCCTTAAACATTATAAATTTAGAGTTACAGGCCCTATTTTTTAGGTCTTAAATTTACAGTGGATTAAGCTACAATAAAATAAAATATTGGAGAATTAATATGACTACTGTATTTGATGTACCTGCAGATTTATTAATTGAAAAAGTCGCAGAAGAATTTAAAGAAAACGATAAAATCGAGTCTCCTGCATGGTCCAATTTTGTTAGAACTGGTGTTCACAAAGAAAGAAAACCAGAAAACCCTGATTGGTGGTTTGTAAGAGCTGCTTCTATCATTAGAAGAGTTTACATTGACGGACCTGTTGGTGTTTCAAGTTTAAGAACTTTCTACGGTGGCAAAAAAGACCGTGGCGTACGTCCTGAAAAATTCATGAAAGGAAGCGGATCTATCATCAGAACTGCACTCCATCAGCTTGAAGACGCAGGGTACGTGGAAAAAGTTGAAGGCGGAAGAGTTGTCACTCCTCAAGGAAGATCCTTTTTAGATAAAATTTCCGGAGAAATAATTAAAGACATTCCTGAACTTGAAAAATATTAATTATAATTTTTAGGAGAGTTTGATATGAGCAATTTAGATGAAATTCGTCAAAAAAGAATGGCTGAATTGCAGGCTCAACAGGCTGCTGCGCAGAACCAGGCACAACAACAGGCTATGGCTCAGGCTCAACAGCAAGAAGCTCAAGCACAATTCGAAGCTCAGAAAAAACAAATCTTAGGTCAAATCATGACTCCTGAAGCTCGTCAAAGATTAGCAAATCTCAAGTTAACCAAACCGGAGTTGGTTAATCAAATCGAAATTCAGCTCATACAGTCAGCACAGGCTGGCAGCCTAAGAGGAAAAGTAACTGATGACCAGCTTAAAGTCCTTTTAAGACAAATTGCAGGTCAGAAAAGAGAAATTAAAATTACAAGGAAATAATATCACATGAAAGCGGCTGTTTTATATAGTGGAGGCAAAGACTCATCCTTTGTGGCAGTAATGCTTAAAAGATTAGGTCTTGACACAGAACTGTACACCGCAAACTTCGGTGTTTACGATTCATACATTCCGGCAGCCAAATCCGCTGAATCTCTAGGTTTCAAGCACAACGTTTTAAAAATGGATAAAAGTATCCTGAAAGAGACTTGTGAAATGATTATGGAGGACGGATTTCCCAATGACGGAATAAAATACATTCACGAAAAAACAGTAGAGGAACTGGCTTTAAATCATGATATTATTGCAGACGGGACAAGACGTGATGACAGAACCCCAAAATTAAGCATCAATCAAATTAAAAGTCTTGAAGACAGAAAAGATGTGCAATACATTAATCTGGACAGTTTCGGTCACAAATCCGTCAGACTGATAACAGAAAACCTCTTTGAGATTTCAAAGGAAAAATCAAACAGGGACAACAGTTCCGATTTTGAGGTTGAAATAAGGACAATGATTGATGATATGGGTGGAAATTCACTTGACATATTCCCTGAACATTATCAAACTCGTGTTATTGGATATAAAAAATAATTATTATTACAGGTGAGAAAATGAGTAGAAATAAACCATTAGCTAAAAAATTAAGAATGGCAAAAGCAAACAAACAAAATAGGAGAATTCCAATCTGGGCTT
>NZ_JAFUHT010000075.1 GCF_017468685.1 Methanobrevibacter sp. | reverse complement strand
TGCGGTCATAGCATGGGGGTTATACCTGGTCTCGTTTCGATCCCAGTAGTGAAGTCCTTTTGTGTTTTGTTTGTGTACTATGGTTTTCTATGGGAATTTCATTTCGCTGCAAGCTTTCTCTATTACAATTATTACTTACTTATTTTAACTTTTTTTTCATTACTTAATACATCTATTGCAATTTTTGGTGATTTTTTATGAATATTAAAATTCTAGATACTACATTACGAGACGGAGAGCAAACTCCAGGTGTTTCATTAACTTCTTTAGAAAAATTAAGAATTGCTAATAAGCTTGATGAGATTGGCGTTGAGTATATTGAAGCGGGTTCTGCTATTACCTCTGAAGGTGAAAGAGAATCTATTAAACAAATCACTAGTCAAAATTTTAATGCTGAAATTTTAAGTTTTTCAAGACCATTAACAGTTGATATTGATTATTGTCTTGATTGTGATGTTGATGGTGTCAATCTTGTAGTGCCTACTTCTGAATTACATATTCATGAAAAATTAAATATTACTAATGAGAAACTTATAGATTTATCAAATAATGCTGTTGACTACTGTAAAGATCATGGTTTGATAGTTGAATTATCAGCCGAGGATGCATCTAGAAGTGATACTGATTTTTTAAAGACAGTTTATTTAAATGCTATCAATCATGGTGCTGATAGGATTTGTGTCTGTGATACTGTAGGTATCTTAACACCTGATTCATCTTATGAATTATACTCACAGTTAAATGATTTACCTGTTCCTATTGCTTGTCATTGTCATAATGATTTTGGTCTTGCAGTTGCAAACACATTAGCTGCTCTTAAAGGAGGTGCCAGTGAGATTCATACTACTATTAATGGTATAGGTGAAAGAGCAGGCAATACTTCTTTTGAGGAGTGTGTTGTCAGTATCGACAGGTTGCTTCCTCAATTTTCCACTAATGTAAAGATTAATGAGATTTATGACATTTCTAAATTAGTTGCAAGGTCTACTGGTGTTTATATTCAACCTAATAAGGCCATTGTTGGTGAAAATGCTTTTGCTCATGAGTCAGGCATCCATTCTGATGGGGTTATTAAAAATTCTGCTACTTATGAGCCGATTACTCCTGAACTTGTAGGCCGTAAACGTAAGTTTATTCTAGGCAAACATATGGGGACTCATGGTCTGGATAACAAATTAAAGGAATTGGGTTTAAATGTTGATGAAATTCAACTTAAGCAGATTTGTGATGATATTAAAGATTTAGCTGATAAAGGTAAAAAAATAACTGATGTGGATTTGCAGGTTATTGCTGATAATGTTTTAGAAATCAATCATGAGGATAGAATTAAACTTGATGAGGTAACAGTTGTTTCAGGTAACAAAATAATGCCTACTGCATCTGTTAAAATTACCATTGATGATGATGAAATATTAAACGCAGGTGTTGGTTTGGGTCCTGTTGATGCTTCTATTAATGCTTTGAATGATTTGGAATTATTTAAGGATGTCAATTTAATAGAATATCACGTTGATTCAATTACTGGTGGTACTGATGCTTTTATTGATGTGATTATTAAACTTCAACAAGGAGATAAGGTTGTTTCCGCCCGTGCTACTGAATCTGATATTATTAAGGCAAGTGTGAAAGCATATGTTGCTGGAGTAAATAGGTTGTTGAGGGATTAAAGTGAATATGGACAATATTGAAATTATAGGTTTTACATCTCAAATCGATTCTGTTGGCGGTGTTCTTGATAAAGTGGATTCCATTAAACGGGATGGGGAAATCATTCAACTTTTGAATGCAGATTCTATTGTTTCTAAAAATCATATAATTCATGGCGTTAATCAGGCTATACTTGCTTTTGAACGTGGTGAAAATCTTGCTAAGGATTTAAGTGTTGAAATTGTTTTAAGGTGTTCTGGCCAAAGGCAAATCTCTAAGGCATTTAATATTTTAGGTTTAAGTGAAGGAAAAATGAATCTTTGTGCGGTTTTAATTAATTGTCATAAGGATTACCTGGATGAATTATCTGAACTGTTCACTTTAGATGATAGTGTATTTGCACCTGATTTTGATAATCTGGTTAAAATTTATAAAATTGATGATGTCGAGCTTGAAGTTATGTCTTTGGAAGAAATAATTATTGATCGAATTTCTAAACTTGTAGTTGACTATTAACGGCATCTATTATTATTTTTAAATTTTCTTTTTTAAGGCAATTATAATCAAGATTTTTTATTTCAACACATATTGCCTTTTGCTTTACTCTGTTATAGTTTGGGCAAGTTGTTATGAATCCACTTTTAGTGGTGGTTAATGTTTTTTTCAAATCCCAGCATATTGACTTTGCATTATCATGGGGTATAATTACATTTACGCCTCTTTTATTTGAATGAATTGTATTATGTATATGTTTTTTTACATAGTCTGTTGCATTTAATGAAAGTTCCAAGTTACTTTTTACATTATCAAGTTCATTATCTATACCACTACATATAATTTCATTAGGTTTGCTTAGTTTTTGGGGAACTTTGCTATTGCTGAATGTTTCATCATCATTACTTGCAATGAATCCTCCGCTGCCAACATTAATCATTTTAGGTGATCCTGTGGATGCAAGAATAATGTCTGATTCACATCCCAACATTTTTTTGCTGTCTCCAACACCTGCAGAGGCATCTTCAATTGTTATAATTTCATTTTCCTGACAATATTTGATGATGCTTTCAATATCCTGTTCAGCAGTATAACCTGCAAAACTTGTAAATATTAATGCTGAATTCTCCTTAAATTTCAATTCATCTAAATAGTCAGTATTTATTAATCCCATGTTTGTTTTTAAGGAGATTATATTCTTATTTAAAAATTTTCCAATCTGTTTAAATCCGTGCCATCCTCCCTGGTCTGGAATTATTACATCACCTTCAATGCTTGCAAGAGCAATAAATATGCTGTTGTTTCCACTTGAAGTCATTTTCACATGTTCTTTGCGTGTCAAATCTCTGATTTTAGCAATACAGCTTTCCTCATAGTTTTTTTCACAATTGCCTTTTGCAACTTCAGACATAATCTCTAAAGTCTTATCGGAAGGGGTTTTAAATTTAAACATTTTTCTCACTTTTAAAGTACATATCCAATGTGGTTTGCTTTGTATGGAGCATTTCATTAAGTAATGTTCCTTGTTTCACATATCTGCTTATTGGTATTCTTAATTTTGTTCCGGCATATTCCAAACATTTTTCCAGGGTTTCAAATTCCAGATATGGTCTAAGCATTGCTTCTTTAATATTTTCCCTAACATTAAAAACACCTAAAGGCACATATCCGTCATAGGCTTCCCTTAAGATTAATAATCCTGATTGTTTTTTAATTTTCATTAAATAATCCAAAACGGCCATTTTTGCAGTATAATAACATCCTCCAACAATGGAGTACTCTTTTTTACCGCCGTTGGTTTCATAATCTGAAAAAATCAACTCTTCATTTTTCATTAACTTAATAAATGCTTCATACCATTCATATTGCCATTCTGTTGGGGTTAAAATGATGATATAATAATTGTTCAATGCACCAAATTCATAGACCCTATATGTGTCAAGCCTTTCAAATTTTCTGACTTCTTTTAAAAACAAATCTGCAAGTGTTGAATCGCATGCAGTAATTGACCAACGGGTTGGAACAAGTTTTCTTTTATTTTTAGTTCCAATTGCACCAACAGAAAAAGCCTTTTGCATTGCAGTGAACGGAACATCTTTATTGTGTAAGTTTAATACTGCTTCGGTTGCTTTCAAATCTGTATCATAGAATGTTTTTTCCAATTGTTTATCCCAGCGCACAGCATCAATGTCAAATTTCTCAATAACTGCACTTGGTCCATGAGGCATGCTGTCTTCTGTAAGCATGGATCCTCTTGGTCTTTTTCCAAATGTCGCTTCACTGTCAATTGATTTGGATGCAAGTGAAATATCCTGAAGTTTTTCAACAAAGGGATTTTCCAAATCATCAATTTTTATCAGTTGTTTTCCACGAACAAGATTCATTCGGTAGTTTATAATTTCATCCTGGGTTTTATTTTGCCCTAACCATTCTTCAGGAGAGTCCATAATGTGGGTATCGCCCATTTGAGAACTCATCATCGGTCCGGCATATACTTTAGGATATGACCATCTTCCAATAAAAACTGATGGAGGGGTTGTTCCTTCCAGATTCTTGCCAACCTTAACAGATTTCATCTGAATCTGTTCTGTTAATTTGGCTAAATATGCATTTTTTGTGGTTTTCATAATTTTCTAAAAAAAGTAAAAAAATAAAAATACTAAAAATTAGTATTTTTAACAGAATTCGATGGTTGCAGGTGGTTTATCACTTATTGATAAAGCAACATGTGTGACTTCAGAAATTTCTGATGTGATTCTTTTTGAAATGATTTGTACAACTTCCCATGGAAGTTCAGCAACGGATGCAGTCATCGCATCAATTGAGTTGACTACTCTAACCACTACAAGGTATCCGAAATCTCTTTGATCTCCTTTAACACCAGTTACTTTGGTGTCGGTTAAAACAGCAAAGTATTGCCATACCTCTTTATCAATTCCTGCCTTTTCAATTTCATCGCAAACGATTTTATTTGCTTTTCTGCAGACTTCAACATTTTCTCTTGTAAGTGCACCAACAACACGCACGCCAAGTCCAGGTCCTGGGAATGGCTGTCTGTAAACGGTAGTTGCAGGTAAATCCAATTCATCCCCGATTTCTCTTACTTCATCTTTGTATAAATCACGGATTGGTTCGCATAATTCCAATTCCATACCACTTGGAAGAGCTAAGTTGTGGTGAGATTTGATTTCACCTTTTGTTTCAATCCAATCTGGTGCAATTGTTCCTTGTACTAAGAATTTTGCTCCTGATTTAATTGCTTCCCTTTCAAATACGTCAATGAAAACTTTACCAATGATTTTACGTTTTTCTTCAGGGTCTTCTACTCCTGCAAGTGCATCCATAAACTCATCAGAAGCATCAACAAATTTGAAATTTAATCTGTCTTTGAAAGTGTTGGTAACTTGTTCAACTTCACCTTCTCTTAAAAGACCATGGTCTACAAAAACTGCAGTTAAATTATCACCAATTGCTTCTTGAACTAAAACAGAACAGACTGAACTGTCTACTCCACCAGATAAAGCAATAATTGCTTTTTCATCACCAATTTGTGCTTTGATTTTTTCGATTGCATCATCGATAAACTCTTTAGGACTTAACATTTTATTCCTCTTCCTCATCTTCTTCGTAATCTTCAATAATTTGTTTGATCATAGCTTCGAGACCATTGTCATTTCCTGATTCAATAGCTTCGAAAATATCATCAAATTTGACATATTTTTCTAATTTTACAGATTTAGCACCGATACCGGATATTCTAAATCCATATTCTTCATCACCAATTGGAATGTTAACGTATTGTTTTTTTAAACCAATTTTGAATTCATTTGCTTTGTCTCTTAAATCATCAGCATTATCAATCATTATTACACCTATCCTTGACAAATTTTATAAAAGTTTTTAAAGATGTTTTCACCTTTTGGAGTATGATGTACTTCTGGATGGAACTGAATTCCATATACTTCTTTATCTTTATGTTTAAAGGATTCAACATCGCATAAATTGGAACTGGCTAATATTTCAAAATCTTCAGGAATTGTTTTAACTTCATCTTTATGTGATGACCAAACATCCATTTCAGGTGCCAATCCTTTGAATAAATTTTCATCATTGTTGATATTTATTTTAACTTGAGCATAACTTTCAGTATCTGATGTAGTGACTTCTCCACCATATGCCTTAGCAATTAATTGATGTCCAAGACAGATTCCTAAAATCGGTATATCAAAATGTTTGATATATTTTTCACTATTTCCTGCACCTTCAAGGGAAGGTCCTCCTCCTAAAATCAACCCTATTGGGTTTTTAGCTTCAATTTCTTCTATTGAAAGAGTATTTGAAACTAATTCTGAAGGAATGTTCAGGTATTGTAAGCTTCTTGCGATTCTATGATTGTATTGTCCCTTATTATTAATAACTACTATAGTCATATTATGCTCCATTAAAATATAATGATATTATTTTTAGTAGTTATATATATTATAGTTTTTTAAAATATGTGAAAAAATAGAAAGGTTTCCATAAATTCACTTAAAATTTATATATTACAATTAATATATGTGAATTACATGGAATTACAAGATTTGATATTTATTATAATTGCAATATTTGTAGCAGTATTATTGCTTAAAATATTCATGTGGTTACTGCCAGTTATTGTTGTATTGATTATTGCATTCTTTATTTATATTTTCTTGCAGGAACGTTATAATTAGCTTATGTCATGATATGCGGAAGTTGCAGCCACTGCACCTTCACCGCATGCAACAACCCATTGCTTTAATCCAATACAAACATCACCGATTGCATAAACATAGTCAACATTGGTTTTTTGATTTTTGTCGATTATGATGTGTCCTGATTCGTCCAATTCGACACCAAGTTGCTGTGCAAGTTCGGTATGTGGAATGTATCCTACACTAATGAATACTCCATTAATCGGCAAGTCTGTAAGTTCACCAGTCTTGGTGTCTTTTAATGTAACTGATTCAACAAGCATTTCACCTTTTATTTCTTCAACAGTTGCATTAAGTATAGTTTTAATTCCGGCTTCTTTAATCTGATTTTGCAAGTGTTTTTGGGCTCTGAATTCATCTCTTCTATGGATGAGTGTAACGTTAGCGCCTAAATTGTTTAGGTATAATGCTTCCTGAAGTGCGCTGTTTCCTCCACCGACCATGATGATGTCACGGCCCTGGAAGAAAAATCCGTCACAAGTTGCACAGTAACTGACACCTTTTCCTGCAAAAACATCTTCTCCTTTTGCATTCAAGTGTCTGTGTGAGCTTCCTGTTGCAAGAATAACTGTTTTTGAGAGATACTCTGCTTTATCTGTTTTAACTGTAAAGCGGTATTCATCATCGTTTTTTGTAATTTCCAGAACGTTTTCCATTTCATGAAGCTCAGTATTCTTTGTAGCCTGCACTTTCATTTTTTCAATTAATTCCAGTCCTGAAATGTTTTCAAATCCAGGATAGTTTTCCATTTCAGGCACTTCACGCCCGATTCCTCCTGCAAGGTCACGGTCTATAATCAGATTTTTAGTACCCTGACGGCCGGCATATATTGCTGCAGTCAGACCTCCGGGTCCTGCTCCGATGATGATAATGTCATATTTTTCCATTTTTCACACCTAAAAAAAGATAAGATTTAATTAGATTAAATCTTTAACTGCATCCTTAACGTCACCCAAGTCTTCAGTTGGTTCGAATCTGCGAACAACATTTCCTTTGCGGTCAACTAAAAACTTGGTAAAGTTCCATTTGATGTCATTGTTGTCTTTGTAATGTTTGTCTTTTTTTCTTAACATTAACTTTAAAGCGGTTGCTCCTTTACCTTTGATTTCGGTAAATGGTTGTTCGTTTTTCAAGTATTCAAATAAAGGATCTGCATTTTCACCGTTTACATCAATTTTATCAAATATGGAGTATGGTACTAACCATTTGTTGCGGCATACTTCTTTGATTTCTTCGGTTGTTCCGGGTGCCTGATCACCGAATTGGTTGCATGGGAAATCAAGAATTTCAAATCCTTCGTCTTTGAATTCATTATAAATTTCATTTAATTCAGTGTATTGTGGGGTGAATCCACATTCTGTTGCTGAGTTAACGATTAAAAGTACTTTGTCTTTAAATTCGGATAAGGAAACTGTGTTTCCGTCACTGTCTTTTACTTCAAAATCATAAATTGACATTGTTTTTCACCTCTGTTTTTAAAGACTTAACTAAGTTAAGACTTATTAAATATTTTAATTAATGAAGTATATAAACATTGCCTAATTACAAATCGGTTGATTCCTTTGTAATCTCATACAATGTTTGCTTAAATTTAAAATATTCTTCATTTGACATGTTTTTGGTGATATTTCTTTCCCAACCGCATGTAATGACATTAATTTTAACAAAAACCTCTTCTCCTTTTTCAGTCAACTTTAATATATTGCGACTTTTATTTGCTTTGTCCTTTTGCTTTTCAACCAAACCCTTTTCAACTAATTTCTTGACCATTTTTGCAACATTCGCTTCAGATACAAATAATGTCTCGGCAAGCTTTCTTTGTGAGATTGAAGGAAAGAATTTAATGTTATAAATGTAAGTCAATTCTCCATAGGTAATTTTAACATCATCCAATTTTTGTCTTAAAAAATTATTGTAACTTAATAAGATGTATTCCATATAAAGATTGGTTGGAGTAAGTAGAATTCTGTCATTTTCCCAATCGTCCATAATATCACCACAATTAATAATTATTTTTAGAGTATTAAAAATTTGCGGATAAAAAAAGAGAGATAATATGGTGTTTAAGTGACTAGTTTAAACACCCGAATTGAGGAAAATTATTTTTTTGGCAGATTTTTTTAATTTTCCGAACGACTTGTATTAAATTAGTAAAATTGTGAGAAAACTAATTCAACACATTTCTAATTTTGGAGAGTATTATTATTTGACTAATAATGTAGAGATTTAGGTAATCCTAAATTTCATCTCTACTTAATAGTTTGTTGTCATAGTATATAAAGCTTTGCATTTTTTTAGGTATACCTAAAAATTGGTGATGGTGTTTTAGGTAAAATTATTTTCTGTTTTCCAAATCTTCAGCAACCTTTTTGGCTACATACTCACCAGAGAGCAGCATTCCGCCAAAGATTGGTCCCATACGTTGTGATCCATGAACTGCATTAGCAGCCATACCGGTTACATATAATCCAGGATATACTTCATTAACGTTATCAAGAATCTTGCCTTCAGCACGGTCTGCCCACATTGATTTCTCACCCATGATTTTACCTGTTTTTGTGTTTAAGTCTTCTTCCATTTTGTCCTGTACGATTTTGATAATCTCTAATGGGTGTCCTGTAGCATCAATAACTGCTTTGGATCTAACTGTAAGTGGGTCTATATGTAGACCACTCATTTCAACTGAACTCCAGTTGAGCACTACTCCGTTAATTCCATTTTCACGTACCATTAAATCCTCAATTGACATGAGATTAAACACTTTAAGGCCAGCTTGAGTAGCTTTAGATGTAAGTGTTGAGGTGCACTCGATGGAGTCTACAACATAATAATTGTCCTGATATTTTTTGTAGTTGATTCCAAATTCATCAAGGATTCTTCGACCTTCCTCCTGGACAACAACTTTGTTAAACATCATTCCTCCTCCCCACATTCCTCCGCCTATGGAGAGTTTTCTTTCAAACAATGCTACCTTATATCCTGCTTTAGCCAGGTAATATCCGGCAGTAATTCCTGATGGACCTCCTCCACCAATAGCTACATCAATATCTGTGTAGTCTAGAAAATCATTCATGAATTCTTCAATGATTGCTCTTGAAACAATAATGTCATCTAATTTTTCCACATTATCACCACGATAATATATGTAAAAATTAGTATATATTTATGTTGATTTTTAGTGTTTTTGTTTAAAAAAAGAGTTTAATGGAAAATCAAAATTGATTTTCCTATAATAATTTTTGAATTTCTTCACGTACAACCTGATTAACTAACTTTCCGTCAGCCTTTCCCTTAAGTTGCTTCATGCACATTCCCATCAATGGACCCATAGCTCCCATTTGACGCTCTTTAACCATACCTTCATTGTTAGCTACAATCTCAGCAATAATGTTTTTAACATCATCTTCACTGAGCATGGTTAAATTGCTTTTCTCAGCAATTTCTGCAATGTCCATTTCTGGAGATTTAATTGTCTCAACAGCTAATTTACGGACACTGTCTTTAGCGATTTTACCTTCTGATAGAAGAGTGAATATTCCTTTAAAGTGGTCGAGAGTTAGCATGTTAATGTCGTGTCCTTCCCTTTTGATTTCACGTAAATCATATGCAAGAAGTGAAGCCACTGGTGTTGCATCAACATCAACATCCGCTAGAATGTCTTCAAACATGTCAGCTTCTTGTCTTTTCACAAGCTGTGTTGCCAAGTCTTCACTTAACTTGTACTCTTCAATGATTCTGGCCTGTTTCACGTCAGGTAATTCTGGTAGATTGTTAGCGATAGGTTCAACCCTGTCGGGTGTGATTTTGAATAGTGGGATATCTGTTTCAAGATACATCCTGTTTGCAGTAGGAAGAGGTCTCATGTATTCGGTGTTACCGTCATCAAGTGCCTTACGGGTTTCCTCAACAACACCTTCCAAACCTAAGTTTGCTCTTCTTTTAACTTCCTCTAATGCTGAAACAGCAATATCTTCGTCATGGGCAACAATAATGAATGCATCATCTTCACCAATGTTTAAGAAATCATTGACTTTGTCAACTTCCTCTTGGGTAATTCCATAAGCTGGAAGTTCATCTGAGTGGAAAATACCGGATACTCCACGTTTTTTAGCATAGCTTGCAATTTCAGTACCGAATCTTCTGCCAGGTTGCACTTCACGACCAATCAAACCATCAAAACCTTTAAGAACAACTGCCTTAATGGTTTCAGCGGATTTCAATATTTTAGATTCAGTATCTTCAAACAGTTCATCCAAATCATGAATCTCTTCAAGCACTTCCGCATTTCTAGCTTCAAGTTCCTTTTTGATATCGATTAATTCCAATTGTCTTTGAACTTCACGGTTAACGATTTCAGCCATCAAATCCAAGTCCTGTACACCTTTAATCTCAACACGTGCACCTTCAGCAATGGAAATGTTCAAGTCCTGTCTGATTGTTCCAAGACCTCTTTTAACATTTGTACTTCTTAAAATCTGACCGAGCATATATGCAACTTCTCTTACCTGATCTGGATGGTGCATTGAAGGGTCTGTTGTAATTTCAGCTAATGGTATTCCTAAACGGTCAAGTCTGAATTCTGTAAAGCCGTCTTTGGTTTCAACTCTTCTTGCAGCATCTTCTTCAAGGCCTAGACTTTCAATAACAACTTTTCCGTAAGGGGTGTCAAGGTAACCGTCAGTTGCAACCATACCGGTTCTCTGGAAACCACCAGTGTTACTTCCGTCAATAACCTGTTTACGCATGGTATGGAATTCATCAACAATATGCATATTCATCAAACATGCAATAGTAATACAAATATCCAATGCTTCTTCGTTTAAACTGTGAGGTGGTTCATCATCATTTTCAACAAGACAAGTGTGTTTTTCAAAGTTCTCATATTTGAAATTCAATCCCCTTAATGATTCCTGTAATGCTGCACGGTCAATTTCACCAAGCTCTGACTGGGTTGGTCTGAGTTTCCTTTGAACCAATTCATCAAAATCATCATCAACAAGCTCTGTTTTACATGGACAGAACAGTTTATGTTCACTGTTTAATTGTTGGTGAATTTCAAGTCCCATTTTTAATCCTAATTTTTCATAATCCATATTTTACCACCCTAGTTCAAGAAATCCTTAATTGAGGATTTTTTAGAAAATTCACCTGCAACATTACTTTGCATAATCTCTTTAACTTCACTGTAATTGCTACTTTGACCTATTGCCCAACATAATTTGACATATGTGGTTTCAGGAGTCATGTCAAGACCTGAAATCACACCGGCATCAAGTATTTCACGTCCGGTTGAGTAAACGTTCATGTTAACTCTACCATAAAGACATTGTGAAGTCATGATAACTGGAATGTTTTCATCTTGTGCTCTTTTAAATGAGTTGATAAGGTTATTTGGAACATGTCCAAGACCGGTTCCCTCAATGACAAGGCCTTTATAACCTTTATCAATATGATATTCAATGTATTCCTCAGAAATTCCAGGAAAACTCTTGATGAATCCCACTTTCTCTTCAATATTAGTGTTCAATTCAAGTTCATTTGTTCCACGTTTAGTGTAGTTATAATCAGGATTGATATTGATTTTTTTATTTTGAATTTTAGCAATAGGCTGAGCGTTAATGCTTCTGAATGTATCCCTTCTTGAAGTATGCATTTTCCTGACCTTTGTTCCCTTGTGCAAGTAAGTGTATTCATCATTCAAGCTTCCATGCATACAGACACATACTTCTGCAATGTCTGATTTAGCAGCAACAACAGAATCAATCAGGTTAATGTTGGCATCACTTGAAGGCCTGTCTGAACTTCTCTGAGCACCGGTAATAATGATTGGAACCGGTGTTTTCAACATGAAACTTAAAGCGGCGGAAGTGTAGTGCATTGTATCGGTACCATGAGCAATCACAACACCATCTGCACCCTCTGAAATGTCATTAGCTATTTCTTCTGCAGCCTTAACCCAATACTCAGGCTTCATGTTTTCACTTAAAATATTATATAAAGCCTTAACGTTATAGTTGGCATAATCCAACAGTTCCGGATTTGCCTTAACAAGATCAGATGCAGTGAATTTAGGATGCACTGCTCCAGTTCTGTAATCAATAACTGAAGATACTGTTCCACCGGTTGATACGATGGAAATGTTCTGTTTTGATGGATCCTGTGGAATCTCAGTTTCATCATAACCAATTTTTGGCTTGTCACCCTTTTCGATTAGCTCGGCAGTAGTATTGTCAATAGCCACTCCAATATTGTAACCGCTAGATAATTTCAAAACCAAATATCCGTCATCAGCATCTTCCGGTCTGTCAAGTAAAATACCAGTATAGGAGATATCTTCCTTGTTTACTTTAATGGTATCTCCTATACTTAAACCGTAATTTTCAATATATTTTTCAGCATTTTCTTTATATGTCATTAAATCACACTATGAATTGTTTTTAATCCATTCAGCTCCCGCTTCTAACACGTCAATGTTAACATCAATGACTTTTGGTTTTGATGCAAACATTTCACGGATAGCATTTTCATAAGATTCACGTTTTAAAACATCACTCAATTCAGTTAATGCACCTATTAAAGCAGTATTTGCAGTTCTGGCATTTCCATGTTCTTCTGCAATATCCACACAAGGCATTGCAATAACTTTAACGTCACGGTCAGTTTCAAAATCACCTATTTTCGCATCATAAAGTATTGCTCCACCTTCTTTAACGTCCTGTGAGAATTGCTCTAAAGACGGTTTGTTTAATGCAATGAGAATGTCAATGTCATCAACAACAGGAGTACCAATTGTTTCATTGGATATTACAACAGAACAGTTGGATTTTCCTCCCCTTTGTTCCGGTCCGTAACTAGGATACCATGACACATGTTTTCCTTCAGCACAAGCAGCCTGAGCTATTGTAAGACCTGCACTTAATACTCCCTGACCACCGAATCCGGAAACCTTAATGCTTAATGGTTTGATATCATCATCAACATAACCTGAATCTTCTCCTCTTGTAACATTAAATATTTTATCTAAGGATTCAGTTGAAAAATCACTAGCTGGTCTTTGTACAGGTTCTTTTCTGTATAAATTGTTCCTGAAGTTTTTAACAGGGAATTCTTTTTCCATCTGATTTTCAATAAATTCCTGTGCACGTTTAACATCTTGTTTTAAGTTAGTAGGACAAGGTGATAATATTTCAACAAAAGAATAACCTTTACCTTCTTTTTGAACGGTTAATGCCTGTTTAATTGCAAATTTAGCTAATCTGATTTTTAAAGGATTTGCAAGAGATACTCTTTCAATGAATACTGGTGCCTTTAAAGTATTTATTAACTCACACATATGGGTAGGATGGCCTGCATAATCAGGATCTCTTCCGGTTTGACATGTTACGGTCTTTTCACCAATCAATGTTGTTGGAGCCATTTGACCACCAGTCATTCCGTAAACTGTATTGTTTACAAAGAATACTGCAATTTTTTCTCCACGGTTTGCAGCCTGAAGGGTTTCATTTAAACCGATTGAAGCAAGGTCTCCATCTCCCTGATAACTCATGACAATTGCATTATCTTCAGCTCTTGAAATACCAGTTGCAACTGCAGGTGCTCTACCGTGAGCAGTCTGGAAGTTTCCACAGTTAAAGTAGAAATAAGCATAAACTGAACATCCTACAGGGGAAATCATTACACATCTTTCCTGTATTCCTAGTTCATCCATACATTCAGCTATTAATTTATGTATAATTCCATGTCCACAACCTGCACAGTAGTGAGTAGATTGGATATTGGTTCCTTTTCTAGGATACTCTTCTAAAAGGGATTGTGGATTTCTACGTATCTGTTCTTCATAATCTTTATTTAATTGTTCACTCATTTTTTCCACATCCTTTAATCAATTATATTCGGACTTGCCTTTTCAGAACTTCTTTTTGAAGTGTCAATTTCTTCATCGATTCCGGCTATTTCATAGATTTTTGCAAGAACATGTTTAAGTTCAATTAGGTTTCCACCCATTCTGTTGACAAGGTGAGTGCCATCTCTTCTTAATGCTGCAAATTGAACGTCAGCTAACAATTGACCATTACTCATTTCGACTGAAATGAATTCAACACCTTTATCAGCTAATTCTTTAATTCTATCAACTGGGAATGGATTTAATGTAATTGGTCTTAAAAGTCCAACTTTTAAACCTTTTTCACGGCTTTTATCAACAGCTGATCTTGCAATACGGCTGCTGATACCAAAGGATACTAAAACAATGTCTGCATCATCAACCTGATATTCATCAACAATTACTTCTTCAGCATCGATTTTTGCATATTTTTCCTGAAGCTTGTAGTTGAAATCTTCCAATTCATCAAAGTCATTATAAATTGAAGTGATTAGGTTTCCCATGGTTTCTTTGTTACCTCTAACTGCCCATGATTCATCAATTTCAGGTTTAATAGCTTCTTTAGGGAACACTAATGGTTCAGCCATTTGACCAAGAGTACCGTCAGCTAAAACTACAACAGGATTTCTCCATTTGTCAGCAAGTTCAAATGCTTTCATTGTTAAGTCACACATTTCCTGAACGCTATTTGGAGCTAAAACTATGTTTTTATAGTTTCCATGACCTCCACCTTTGACGATCTGATTGTAGTCACCTTGTTCCGGTCCGATGTTTCCAAGTCCAGGTCCTGCCCTCATGATGTCAACGATAACTGCAGGCAATTCTGCACCTGCAAGGTATGTGAATCCTTCCTGCATTAAGCTGATACCTGGTCCGGATGAAGCAGTCATAACTCTGTGACCTGTTCCTGATGCACCATAAACCATGTTGATTGAAGCTTCTTCACTTTCAGCCTGAACAAAGTTTCTTCCAACCATTGGGAAATATTTTGATGCTTCATGTAATATTTCACTAGCCGGAGTAATTGGGTATCCGAAAAAACAGTCACATCCTGCATACATCGCACCAACAATAACTGCAGTGTTTCCTTTAACCATTTGATTACTCATTTAATTTTCCCCCTTGTTTGCCACTTTAGATTTAATCATCTTTGCAACTGTGTCGTTAACAATATTTTTAATCTGATGTACTTCTAAAGCTAATGGCTCTGGACAAGTAAAGTAGCAGTCTTTACATCCAGTGCAGCCATTTCCACTATAATATGCAAATTGATATCCTGCGTTGTTCATGTCTTGTGATAGTAATATTGCATTTTGAGGACATCCGACTATACATCTCATACAGCCTTTGCAGATTTCTTTATTAATAACTGGATAAGATATTTCTTCTGTCATTTATATCATCTAATATTATTTATTGTAATCTTTCTCTCTGATTTCAACTCTTCTTGTTTTACCGCTGATGGTTTCAGGAAGTTCATCCGCATACTCAACCATCCTAGGGTATTTATAAGGAGCTGTTACGTTTTTAACATGATTTTGAATGTCTTTAGTAAGTGAATCTGATGGTTCGAAGCCATGCTGCAAGACAATTGTTGCCTTTACGATTTGACCTCTCACTTCATCAGGATAAGCGGTAATAGCACAGTTTGAAACTGCTTCGTGTGACAATACTGCACTTTCAACTTCATACGGTCCGATACGATAACCTGAAGATTTGATAATGTCATCGTTTCTTCCGACAAAGTGGACATAACCGTCTTCATCAACCCATGCGGTGTCTCCGCAGTGGTAGTATCCGTCATGGATTTGCTGTCTGTATTTTTCTTCATCATTCACATAATCTTTGAATAATCCTGGATTTGGACCATCTTGTAATTTGAAACAAAGTTCCCCTTCTTCACCGATTTCTACTTTTTCATCGTTTTCATCAAGTAATTCTAAATTGAATAATGGGGAAGGTTTCCCGATTGAAGCAACTTTTGCATCTAACCAAATGAATGTTCCAATGGATAATGTGGTTTCAGTTTGACCGAATCCCTCCTTGATTCTGAGTCCTGAAATGTCATAGAACCTGTCAGATACTTCAGGAGGAAGTGGTTCACCTGCAGTAGTTACATAGGTAATATTTGAAAAGTCATATCCCTGAATATTTTCTTTAATTAGGAATCTGTAAACTGTTGGCGGTGCACAGAAAGTATTCACTTTGAATTTGATTACGTTTTCAAGCAGTTTTATTCCGTTGAATCTGTCATAATCATAGATGAATATTCCGGTTCCGCTAATCCACTGGCCGTAAATGTTTCCCCATACAGCTTTTCCCCATCCGGTATCTGCTGCACTGTGGTGAATTCCGTCTTCTACAACATTATGCCAATATTTAGCAGTTGGGATATGTCCTAATGAATAGGTATGTTTGTGTGAAACCATTTTTGGAAGTCCGCTGGTACCTGATGTGAAGTAAATCAAAAATATCTCTTCAGCATAGGTTTTATCTTCACCTGTTGGTCTTTCAAACACTGGACTTTCTTTCATAATAGCTTCGTTAAAGTTAAGCCATCCGTCCCTTTCAGTTTCAATTACTAATTTTTTCAAATCAATTCCTAAGGATTCTTGTGCTTTTTCATAATCTGGAAGTAATGAATCTTCTTCAATGGACACAACCATTTTAACATTAGCCTGGCTTAATCTGAAATCGATATCGTGAAGTTTTAACATGTGTGTTCCAGGAATTGCGATTGCACCGATTTTATGTAATGCAACCATACAGAACCACCATTCATACCTATTTTTTAAGGTGAGCATTACACAGTCACCTTTTTTAATTCCTAAACGTTTGAATAGGTTTGCAGCTCTGTTTGAATATTCTTTCATGTCTTTGAAAGTGAAAGTATGAGTTTCATCATGGTCATTTGTCCAGATTAAAGCTATTTTATCAGGGTATATTTCTGCATATTTGTCTACAACATCAAATCCGAAGTTATAATCATCTTCATATTTGAGTTTAAAGTTTTCAAAAAAGTCTTCATAAGAGTCAAAGTCAACTCTTTCCACAAAATCTCCAATTACTGAGGTCATTTAAATTACTCCATAAATATTATATTATTACTGCTAAAAATTTAGCGGGTTTGTCGTTAAGTGCTACCATTGCGTGTCTGTGTGCTGAATCGAAAAAGATTGAATCTCCTTCGTTTAAGATAATCTCGTTGTTGTGTATATAAATTTTTAAGGAACCTTCAAGGACATAGTTAAACTCCTGTCCGGGGTGTGAGTTAAGTGAAGGAACCGGATTCTTTTCAGGATCCACTGTTACAAGGAATGTTTCGGCTTTTTTGTGAATGAATTTAGAACATAGGTTTTGATGAGTATATTCTTTTCTTCTGTCAACTGAAACTCCCTTGTCTGCACGGGTTACATCAAAGATGCTCATTCTTGATTCTTCACCGGTTAATAATAATCCTAAATCAACTTTAAAAATGTGTGCAAGTTCATATAAAAAACTTGCTGGAATGTCTACTTCAGCGTTTTCATATTGGATGTAAGTTTCTTGGGTAATATTCAATTCATCTGCAATTTCTTTAATAGTAATGTCTGATAGTTCTCTCAATTCTCTAATTCTGTTTCCAATATCTTTATTGTATTCATTCATTCATAAACACCTATTTTTCTAATTGATTTTTAAGTATATTATAATATATATTATAATATTATATGTTTTAATTTTCGAATTATATAAACCTTATTAAAAATCATGATAATTCATTATAAATTTCTTGAACAATATTTTTTTAAATTGTAACTTTTGTGACAATCATAGGAAAGTTTTATATAGTTCAAACAATAATTCTAATTTAATAACTTAAGGAGATTAAAAAATGTCATCTAATGATATTGGTACTAATGTAATTTTTAAAAAACAATTAGGTTTAAATTACGAAATTGACCAAAAATACGTTGGCCTAAAAATGAAGGAAAATAATATTTTATCTTTTAATTTCAGAGTACCTGGAGCTTTAATTAATGAAGTTGAAGCTTATTTTAAAAGATTTAAATTAGGTGAACCAATCTTAGTGGATATTGGTGGAACTGGTGATATAAAATGTGATTTTAAAGGAATTTCACCGGTACTTAAAAATAAAGATGAATTAGATCAATATTTCATCTCAGCAACTCTTCAGGAGGATAAGCAATATGATCCTTTAGAAGAGGAAAAATGTGAAACTTGTAGTGGATGCGGATTCCACTAATTACTTATTTTTTTCTGATTTAAATTGTATTAGCTTTGTAATATTGCTTTTAACATGTTAAAATTACTTTAATTAATACAAATAGTTTATATATCTCTTTAAACATAGTATTCAGTGAACTAATTATTTATTTTTAAATTTAAATAATAGTTTGACCATCATCAATGTTGAATTACAAGAGGAGTAACTATGGCAATAGAACAACAAAGAAATAGAGATTTGCTTTTAAAAATAGGTTTCATGTATTTTTTGGTACATATATTGAATGCATTGGGTATTGACGAATAAATTGAAGATGTGCTGCCCAGTGAAAGGATAATCTTTGAAAATATAACAAAACCAAAAATTTTTGATAATTTTTAGATTTCAAGGTTTCAACTAAATCGGGTAAGATTATCATCTTTGAATTCAAGAAAAATCAGTTGAGTAAAAATGACTTTAAACAGTTGTATAAATATTATAAACCCGAATTTTGTAAGGATGATGTTAATACAAAATCAATATTTATTGTTATTTCAAAAGGAGGAAAAATTACAGAGTATTAAGTTTCCAACATGAAATTTTGTCCGGAAATTATCAAAACTAAAGAAATTGATAAAAGAAAAGATTTAAAAGCAATTAGAAACAAATTTAAAAATAATGAGTTATTGAGTTCATACGAATGTTCTCTAATAATTGCTTTTCCAATTTTTGAATTGGGTGAAAGTGAATATTTGGTTGTCGAGGAAATGTGTAAAAACATTGGCAATAATCCTAATTCTATTCCAGAGTCCGAATTGGATGGGGTGGTGATGGGCATGTATTTGAATATTGTTGAGTATGTTGAACTTGAAAAACAAAATGAATTATTGGAGATGATTGATATGAGTGAAAAATTTGAAGGAATTATGGCGCAAATTCGAAAGGAAGAAATGAGAAAAGGAAAAGAAAGTATTATTAATCTTATATTGGAAAATCGTTCCATTGAGGAGTTTGCGGATTTTATAGGTGTTTCTCTATTTGATTTAAAAGAAAAGATAAGATAATTTTATTTAAATTATTTTTTTCTTTTTTTTAGCTGTACTGCTTTTTAACTTTTCTAGTTTCTTGAATTATGTATTTAATTAAATAAACAGTTCCAATTATTGATATGATTGTTGAGGGAATAATCCAAGGGAACTGAGATATTAAAATATCTAAATTGGTAACATTCATGATTGTTGCAACAACATTATTGATGAAATGAACGCTCATTGGAATTAGAATATTGTCTGTTTTCAAATACAATAAACACATGCAGATTCCAAATAGAAAAGCACTTGTCATTCCTCCAAATTCATGGCCAATGGCAAATATGAATGAGGAAATCAACATTGCAGGAATAATTCCAACTCTAATTTTTAACCGATTAAACATTACTCCTCTAAAGATTAACTCTTCCATTATTGGTGCAAATATTATAGCACCTATGGCATCCAATATGATGACGCTTGAATCGATTTCAATTGTGTCTATTTCTCCAAGGGATATCCAAGTCGGATCGGCTAAGCTTATCAGAATATCCAATGAAGATATTAGGAATGTGAATAGGAATGCAAATAGTAGGTTGATTGCAAAAACATACAGAATCTCTTTTTTATTGTGGTCTTCAAAGATATTCTCAATATTTCTGTCCAGACCTTTTGTTCCTCTTAAAGCCCAAACAAACAATAAAGATCCGATAAGAAATATTACAATAAATAATAATTCGTCAGATTCTTCAATCTGTGGAAATATAATCATCAAAATTCCTGATAAAATCAGGGTAATTATTATTCCAACAAATAATTCTCTTAGCTTTATTGTTCTGAGGCGAACATTAAAGTCTGTTACACTTTTATCCATAGTATCTACAAAATAGTTTCAAACCATTTTACGGTTTCTTCTAGCTGAGACTTAAAATCACTGGAGTCAATTTTCAAATTAATTTTTTCCATGTTCTTGACATCTGCAAGGGAGTGTTTAATATCTCCTGGCCTTTCAGGCAAATATTTTGGTTCCAAATCACTTCCAAGAGTCTCTTTGATAATTTCATATAATCTATTAATCGTTAATTTTTCACCTGATGCAATATTAACAATTCCATTGTAATCGGATTTGCATGCAGCAACATTTGCCTTAACAATGTCTTTAACATAAACAAAATCACGGGTCTGTTCACCGTCACCATAGATTTCAGGCTGATTTTCTTCAAGGATTGCACTGATAAAATTAGGAATCACTGCTGCATATTGTGAGTTTTTATCCTGTTTTGGTCCGAAAACGTTAAAATATCTCAATGCAGTATAATTCAGACCATAACTTTCGTAAAATGATTTTAAATATAATTCACAGCTTGCTTTTGATGCAGCATAAGGTGAAGTTGGCATTGGTGGCTCAGTTTCTTTCAGTGGCATATTTCTGTTTTCTCCATAAACTGCAGATGAAGATGAAAATACAATTTTTTTCACATCATTTTTAACTGCAGAATTTAAAAGTTTTACAGTTGCATTTAAATTTGTTTCATTACATTCAACTGGGTTTTCAACACTTAATGGAACACTTGCCATAGCTGCAAGATGGAAAATATAATCTATTCCAGAAGTCAGTTCATCTAAATTTGCATTGCAGATGTCTGCTGTGATTATCTGTAAATTTTCATGATCGGGATTTTTAAAATTTTTAATGTTTCCTGTGGAGAAATTATCAACAATGCGAATGTTATTGTTGTCGATTAAATTATCAGCAATGTGAGAGCCGATAAATCCTGCTCCACCGGTTATTAAAATATTTTTATTTTTCATTAAGCCACCATTAGTTAATTTAAATTATAATTAAGCAATTATATATTATTTTTAAGTAATAACTTTTATATATTTTTATATGTATATTTATTATTTAAGAGGAGTCTAATAATATGTTTGATTTGGTGTTTGATACCATATATTTTGCTTCGTATAGTAATTTTTATGGGCTTGGCAATATAAGCATTTCTTCATATGATATTGTATTAGCTTATATTGTAGCTATTATTTGTTCTATTGTAGTAGCCTTAATTTTAAGACTACCTTTACTTCCTAGCAAACCATATAGGTATTCTTTTGATGTTAGTGCATTATATCCGACTCCAATAATAGCTATTGGTATTCTTTCCATATTTCTTGTTTTAAACTACACTTTCATGTATAATGGATTGATTTTAGCTATTGTTATTGGTGTTTTATCTGCATTATTTGTGAAATATTTATTTGATTTTGTATTTCCAAAACCTCTGGATGAAAATACAGGAGAGGATATAAATGAATGAGGTAATTGGAATTATTATTGCCGCAATTCTTTGTTGGTTGAATTTTGTAATTGTAGATACATATTTCGGACTTCCCGAGCAACCTGGTGTTAAAGGAGCCAGGATAATTGGACAAGACGTCGAAAAAAGAGGGGGAGATATTGCTGGTGGATTCTTCCAAGGAAACATTTTATGTTCTCCTGATGCATCTGCCGGTACATTAATGGCTTCTATTGGATATTTAGTTTTAGGAATTCCTGGAGGAATAATTGCAGCATTTTTAATATTTATTGGAAATAGATTATGTGCTGATCCGGGTTATGCGGGAACTACAGGCTGTTTAACTGCCACTGTGATAATATTTTTAACATCATTCATTGGTTTAACCCCAGAAATGTATATTGTTGGAATGGTTATTGCAATATTTACAATCATGGGTATTGATCAGGTTAAAATCTCTGTGGTTTTAGGAAAAATCGCCGACAAATTCAATAGGCATGCTAAAGAGTGATTATATGTATGTTGAAATTATTGGGATTATAGTCATATTTGTAGCATTAAGAGCTTTAGTGACAAGAAATAGGGCTGAAAGGTTATTGTACTTAAATGTAATCGGTTTTGGAGTTTCAGCAATTATTGCATTATTAATAAATACTCCATTTGCTCTTGTTGTTGCTGCAGCATTCTTTATTTGTTCAACAATTAGTGCTAATGCTATTGCTTATACTTTAAAAAGACTAGATGATGAGATAATATTGGAGTGATAAGATGGAATTTCTAGTATCAATAATTGCAATGGCATTGATGATAATTGGAGCATTTGGTATAATATTTCTAAAAAAACCATTGGATAAGGTTATAATGTTTTCTATACTGGATGCAGGTTTTGTTTTAGTTATTGCATTGTTTAAATATTTGGATGTTGCATTATTTGCAGCATTGGCAGGACCTCTATCAACTTTAGTATTTATTTTATCTATTGTTAAACTTAAAGAGATTAGAGAAAAGAAAATTGCAAGTGGTGATGCAGATGCTTAGTGTTTCATTATTTTTCTACTTTGGAATATTCTTGGCAATTGTTGGAAGCCTCGCAACTGCTTGGGGTCCGGGAGTAAATGATCCGATTGTCAGGACATTCAATACTGAAGTTGCATCAATTGGAGTATGCTTGGTTTTATTATGTTATAATCATGTATTGGCCTTATTGACATTGCTTGCAACAACAGTTATTATCAGTTTAATTTTATTTAGAGCTATCATTCGTTTAGAAGAAATGGGGGCAGATGTATGAGGATTGGAGCATTATGGAATAAACTGGCAGAACCGAAAAATATTCCTCGCCTTTTTGCATTCAGCCTTGGAATAATTTTAATCATAGGTCTGATTGTGCCTATGGCATTAAACCCAGATCAGTTATATGTTAGACCTGCTCCTCAAGAGCAAATTGATGAAGGATTGGCTATTGCACCTTATGACAGAGGAGGTGTGCCTTTAACTGAAGCTGGTGAGATTAATCCTCAGTATCCTGATAATGCAGCCAGTTTGGGAATGATTACAGGTTATATGTCACCATTGGCTCAATGGATATCATCAATTTCACCGTACTTCGGAACATCTATATATTCATCTCCTGGTGGACTTATAGATGAGATATTGTATTATACAAGGGGTTTTGATACAATACTTGAATCTTCAATCTTAATGATGTCATTTATCATTGCTTCATGGCTATCTATTAATTATACAATGAATCGTAAAAATGATGAAAGTGAAATTAAAAAAGACGTTAAAAAGGCTATAAACGATTCAACTAAAGTAGCCAGTCATGTTAAAGCAAATGATGAAAAAGCAAGGTCAAAACAATTGAGGAGGGATAATTAATGCTATATGTTCCTCAGCAATTTATTAATATGTATCTTCCGGCAATTTATGCTGGGCTAATTGTTGGTTTTATTGCAACAATGGCCATTGCAATGAAAAGAAAAGAATTGCATATTCTTATATTAACTGACCTTGTCGGTCTTGCGATGATATTTGTCGTTTCTGCAGTTGGAACTGACCTTGCAGAAGCTTTAATTTTACCAGGTTTAGTAGTTGAGTTGGCTGAAACCTTAGCTATTTCAGAGATTTTAATCACAAGGGAAATGCGCAAAATTGAACAGGATCCAAGAGCAAATTTAACTAAATCCTCTTCAATTTTCCCACAGGCATTCTCTTTAGATATGGAAATTATGACTACTGCGCCTAATTTTATAGCATTGGTTTTAATAGGATATGGAATTTTCTTAACTGGTTTTACTGGTGGAGCAGTAGCTGGTGGAGGAATTGTATTGTACGCATTATCTAAAAAAGCAAGAGGACTTCCAGTATTGATGTTGGATGGAATTGCTGGAGTATCCGGTATTGCATGGTGTTTATGGATAATAGGTTTCTTATTATTCTTTGTAGCTCCTCAATACTGGTTATTAAGTTTATTCTTAGCGGCATGTGGATTATTACTAAAAGTAGCTTCAAAAGTAGGCTTAATAGGACTGCTTATGAGGGAAGATATTGATAATGAGTAGGTGAGAAAATGGATTTCGTTACACTTGGAGGAAATTTACTCGGAACAATTTCACTTGGAGATATTGTATTATATTTAACTCCATTCAATTTGTTCTTGTTTGCAGTATTGCTCGGATTTACATTATTGATTGCATTAAGTAAACCTGAAACTCAAATAGAAGCTACTATGCATTATCTACATAATACTGAAGTTAAGGTAGGTCCAAAAGAACTTAAACAAAGAAGATTTTTATCAATCATCTGTGGTATTGCATCTGCTGGAGCAATGATTACTGGAGATTTGTTTAACTTCACATTGTTCATGGCTTTAGTTGGTATTTTAAATATTGGTATAGTGTCAGCTGTAAAACAAACTAGCGTTTTAAATTCAGCATTTAATTATGGTTTAATTGCCATGATGTGTAGTTTACCGTTATTTGGTGGTGCATCAATTATCCTTGCATCAACCGGAACATTGTCACTTGCAGTATTGTCTCAAATGCCTGCAAGTCCGATGGTGGTATTTGGTGCAGTATTGATGTTGATTGGTATTTTAGGTGAAAGTGGAGTAGCACCTTTCTTTGCAAGTAAAGCAGAAATGTTTAGGACAGCAGGATCTCCTTATATTGTTATTATTCACTTAAGTTCATTGTTTATTATTGTAAGAGCTGTTGAAATATTATTATTGGTATTGTGGTAGTGAGAGTATGGTTAATCAAAAGATTACATGTATTATATTATTGGCTTTATCAACAATAGCTATTCTTGCTTGTTTGGTTATAGATTTTGAAGCATGGATTGTTTATGCCGTAGCTATTTTTGGTATTCCATTATGGGTTTTGTCCCTTGGTCTATTAACAATGGCTAAGCCAAAACCTGAAGATGTAGAAGAAAGGGTCAAAGAACCGTTTACCGGATATTAGAGTGGTATTATGAATTTGATGGCAGATATTTTAATTCAAGTTATAATTGCATTTTTTGCAGGAAGTTTGCTTTTAGGATTGCACAGAAAAGTAATGGCACGTGTCCAAAAACGTCCTGGACCACCTATAGTCCAACACTTAATCCACTCTTTAAAGTTCTTTTTTAAAGAAACAGCTATTCCCAAAACTGTATCTAAAGTATTTTATATAGGTATTGTATTTATATTGGCTTTAGTTTGGATTGTTGGTGTTATTGCAGGTCCGGTTGCTCATGATTCTTTATTAATATTATTTGGTGTTTATGCAGTTTATAAAATTGTAGAGCATAACTCTGGTTCAAGTTCCGGTTCACCATATGGAAAATTAAGTTGTGTAAGGGCAGTATTGTCAGCGGCAACTGAACTGCCTCTATTTGCAGCAATAGTTTTTGTTTATCTGGTAACTGGTACAATGAATATTGGAGAAATTATTACTTATCAATCTATCCATGGTCCATTAGTATTTTCAATTCCACTTGCAGCTTTAATGTTCTTTATGCTAATCATAACTAAATCTCCATACTCTCCGTTTGCAATTACTAAAGACAAAGCTTTAATTTCAGGATTTGAAACCGAACACTTTGGATTTTTAAGAGGATTCATGTTATTTTCAGAATCAATTGCATGGTATGTTATGCTTTGGGTATTTTTAACAATTTTCTTTGGTCCATTGAATGCAATTGGATATTTGATTGGAATGATAGTAATTTCATTTGTAACTGGATTTATTAATGCAGCTACTCCAATATTAAGTCCAAATCATTCTGTTATGACTCAAATAACCATTGGAGCTATTTGCTTCTTTGGAACAGTATTAATGATATTCACCGGAGTGGTAGCATGAACAGTGAAGATGTAATTGTATATTTTACTGCACTGGTTGCTATTGGAATGATTGTTGTAGGATTGCTGACAACTGTTTTACATTCCTATCAGATTGTGCCTATAGTGATTATAGGAGTCATCCTTGCAATATTTGTATTGCTTGCTCGTGGTAATTTTGCACACAAGATAGAAAGTATAGAGAAATTATGTTTTATAATAACATTTTTAGCAATAGTATGTTCATTTATATTGCTTTATAAACCTATGTAGGAGATATTATGTTAAATTATATGATTTATATACTTGCATTTGCTGTAGGGTCTATTTTAGGTTTAGTTTATAGCTACAAACAACATGGTGAACCGTTTGTAGCAGTAACTGAATTCAATATGATCTATGCAGTTATATCAATATTAGGATGGTGTTTAGCATTTTGCTCAGGCAATGTTGTTTTATCAGCAATAGGTTTTCTCCTTGGAGGATTTGTAATGGGGGAAAGACCGGGTTATGGTAGAAAAGAAACTGCAGTAGGTTTAATTATTGCAATTTTTATGTATTTGTTATTAAAATTTACAGTATGATGTGATTGGAATGGATAATGATGCAAAATTAAAATTAATGCAAAAAAGAATTATAAAAAGTTATGCTTGGCAAAGAGATATTATAATTCCGTTTTCCAAGGATTTTGATTGTACTGTTGAAGAATTAGAGGAGGTTTTCTTTAATTCTCTAGATATGTCTTCTCTTGAGGCATTGCATGCAACTCATGAATCAGCACAGGATATCTGTCTATATCAAAAATTTAATGCTGATTTAAGATTGTGCTGGTTTAATGGAACTTTGGAATTGATATCTGATGAAGATGCTAAAAATCTTAAAATGAAATTAGTTAAAGAAGTTAAAAATGGAAAATCTTATGAAGATGCATTAAAAGAAGGCCATTTAGAATTATTTGAATTATTAAAAAAAGAAGCTAAATATTAATGTTTATTTACAATTATTAAAAGAGGGAGTACAATGTTAGACGCTATTAAGGATGTTGTGAGAAAAAGCTCAATTCATGTCTGTATTGTAAATTGTGGTGGATGTAATGGATGTGACGTAGAATGTGTTGCATTATTATCTCCAAGATATGATTTAGAGCAATATGGAATATATGTTCACAATAATCCTCGTGAAGCTGATGTTCTATTGTTAACCGGTGCTGTAACCGAACAATGGAAAGATAACTTAAAAAGAATATATGATAAAGCTCCTGAACCAAAAATAGCAGTAGCAGTTGGAAACTGCCCAATATCTGGAGATGTATTTGCACAGGAAGGGGGTCATGTAAATGCACCTGCTTCAAATTTCATCCCAGTTGCAGCAGAAATTCCGGGATGTCCACCAAGACCTAGTGAAATACTGGAAGCCATTTTAGCTGTGGGTCCTCAAGCTATTGCTGATCGAGGGAGGGAACAAAAATGATAGTACCTATTGGTCCAATTCACCCGGCTTTAAAAGAACCTGTCAGATTGAAGTTGCAAACTGAAGGTGAAAGAGTAGTTAAAGCAGAAATTGAATATGGTTATGTTCACAGGGGAATTGAAAAGATTATTGAAGGAAAAACCTGGCAGAAAGGAATATATCTATCTGAAAGAGTATGTGGAATTTGTTCATATGAACACACACAAACATTCGCTGAAACTATTGAAAAAATTTCAGATGTGGCCGTGCCGCCAAGAGCACAATTCTTAAGAGTTATTGCAAATGAACTGGACAGAATCCAAAGTCATTTGCTTGGAAACTCAACATTCTTTAAATCAATGGATCATGAAACTCTATTCATGCATGTTTTGGAATTAAGGGAATATGCAATGGATTCCATTGAACTTTTAACTGGAAATAGGGTTAATATGGGATGGAATGTGGTTGGTGGAGTTAGAATGGATGCTGATGAGCGCCATTTCGAGCCGATTCTTGAAAACCTTAAAAAGATTGAAGATAGATTTGAAACTGTTAGGGCACTATTTGCTGAAGGTCCTGCATTGGCTTTAAGATGTAAAGGAATAGGATACATGTCTAAAAAAGAAGCTATTAAAGGTCGTGCAGTAGGTCCGATTGGTAGAGCATCTGGTGTAAAAGAAGATTATCGTGAAGGTCATTATACTTATGATGATTATTTTGATTTTAAAGTGATTAGGCGAACTGAAGGAGATAATTACGCAAGAACAATGACAAGATTTGATGAAATTCCTGAATCAATCAGTCTTGTTAGGCAAGCAATTGAAAACATACCTGATGGTGAAGTTCGTACTCCTGCTGAAATTAAATCAGGTTATGCAATGCGTAAAAACGAAGCTCCTCGTGGTGAAGTAACCTATATGATTGAAACTAATGGTAATTTAATCAAAAATATTTCAATAAGAACTCCAAGTATTCCAAATATGGATTCATGTGCAAAATACATGATTCGTGATGTGCCAACAGTTGCTGATGCAGTTGCAACTTATGCAACAAGCGACCCATGTGTTGCATGTGCTGAAAGAGTGGCTATTACAAATGAGGTTGGAAAAACCGTTATTAAAGAATTTGATGAGGTGATATAAAATGTCATCTCTTATGTGGTATATTTATGATTTTGCCCGCAGGGCATGGGCTGATGCATTTGCTAATGCAAAATCAGAACCGGAACTTGCTGAAAAACCTGAACGTTTCAGAGATTTCCCAACAGTTAATAAGGAATATTGTATAGGTTGTGGTGCATGTACCGTTTCCTGTCCTTCACCTAATGCAATCAAATTAGTTCGTGACGAAGACTCTGAAGAAGGAGAGGGCATGACATATCCTGTAATTAAAGCAGGTGCATGTATTCGTTGTGGTTTTTGTGCTGAAGTTTGCCCAACTAATCCAAAAACATTGGAATGCGGTTTAAATCATTTGATTTTACCTGAATTCAATATAATTCCATCAAAAAGGCAATATATTGTTGACGATTATTTATGTATTAAATGTAAAAAATGTTTGAAAAAATGTCCTGTAGATGCAATTAGTGAAATTGATGGCAAAGTTGTTGTTAATCAGCTTACATGTATTTCCTGTGGGGAATGTGTTGAAGTCTGTCCTGTAAATGGTGCTATGAAAGCAGTATTTGTTGAAAACTTGCAAGATCAAAAAGATTTAATTCTGTTATGTGTTGATTACCTTGAAAATTATATCAACAGTAAAGAAGAGGACTTGAGGTCTTTGGAAAAAGATGGACTTTTACAATATGATGTTCCTTTATCTGAGATATGGGATAAGGCATTAAAAATAATTCCTGATGAGGAAGTTGCTCTTGAAATTATTACTAATGCTGTCAATAGGCTTAAAGTCAGAATTATCGATTGGGATAAGGATAAATGTAAGAAATGCCAATTATGTATTCCTGACTGTCCAACTGGTTGTATTTCATTTGATGAAAAAGAAGACACAATTGTTAGAGATAAAGATAGATGTTTAAGATGCAGTATTTGTTATCAGACATGTCCGTTTTCAGTAATCAAATACTTCATTTCAAAATTCTCACTTGATGATGGTGAAAATATTCATGTTACAGTAAAGGCATCTAATCTAAATGATGATATATTTATGGAGTGAGTGTTATGATTGATAGTTTTACTAAAACACCAAGACCATTAAGACATGTCGACGTTGATTATGTCGTTGATCAGACAAAATGTGCAAAATGCAGCGACAAGCCATGTCTAGATTCCTGTCCTATTGATGCAATTTATCTGGATGAAACTGATGGTCTTATTAAATTAAAAAGTACTTGCTTTGGTTGCGTATTATGTCGTAATGCTTGTCCATTTGACGCAATATCTCTTGATGTTAATATGGATCCTCCTTTAAAAGAAAATGTTCCAAACATCAATACAAAATTATGTAAGGCATGTGGAGCATGTGTTCAGGCATGTAAAAACGGTTCAATTCACATTAAAGCTGATGGAAAACATGAACCTCACAGTGAAATCGACAAAGATACATGTGTAAGATGCGGATATTGCTTTAGAGTTTGTCCGACTGATGCAATTAAATATGGAGAATTGCTTCCTAAGACTGTTAAGGGAGGTAAGGCAATTGTTGTCAACCAGGATAAATGTATTGGATGTATGACTTGTACAAGAGTCTGTCCGTCAATGGGTGCAATCAACGTTGGAAGAACTAATAAACTGCCTTATATTAATCCTGGATATTGTGCAAGATGTGAGGAATGTATGCATTCCTGTCCTTCAACTGCAATTAGATACTCTTCACGTAAGAAAGCTTATAAAATGTATAGTGAGATAAAATCTTATGATATTGTTTCCAGTATTATGGATTATGATATTAAAAGATTATCTCTTGACTTAATTAGTTTAAATAAAGTATTGGAGAAAGTTGGAAAATCAATAGCTTTGGAGTTTAATGATCAAAACTTTGAACATTTCATTGAATGTAAAGTAAATGATATGATGGAAAGAGAGCTGAAAATTAGTCTTGACTCCAGTATTGAAGTGGATAAGTTCACAAAGCTTGTCGGATCTTATTTAATGGACAGAAACATTGAAGTTTATGAGAAAAAATGTATTGCTTGTGGTGAATGTTATAATGTCTGTCCTGTTGAAGCAATTGAATTAAATGGTCCTAATCCAATAAAAATTAATGATAATTGTATTTATTGTGGAAAATGTGTTGAAGCATGTCAATTTGATGCTATCGGTGCTTATGATGATTACTTCTACAGCAAGGATCAGGATTTGTACTATGCTAGGTCTTATCTGTATAAGCCAAGAATAGGGGACTTTTCCCTTTCTGATGAAAAATGTCAGGCATGTGCTATTTGTGCTAAAAACTGCCCTACTGAAGCTTTAACATTGAATGATGATAAAATCGACTTTGATAGTGAAAAATGTATTTACTGCAGAACTTGCGAAGCAATTTGTCCATTGGATGCAATTAGAATTGTTAACTTTAGGTGAATCATGTTTGAAAAATCATTTATTACAGATTGTGAAGGTCCATTAACCTTGAATGATAATGCATTTGAATTATCTGCAAATTTCATTGAAGATGGTGGAGAATTATTTAAAATTCTTAGTTTATATGATGATTATTTAGTGGATATTGTCAAAAAGCAAAATTATAAGGCAGGTAATACTTTAAAATTGATTTTACCATTCTTTGTAGTTGAAAATCTAAGTAATTCTGATTTGGTTGAGTTTTCAAAAAATAATATTTATTCAGTTAACGATTCAAAATTCTTATTAAAATACTTGAAAGAATCTATGAATACTTATATAGTTAGCACCAGTTATGGTCAATATATTGAAGCTGTATCTAATTATATGGAAGTTCCATTTGAAAATACATTTTACACAAATGTTGATGTAGATGAGCTTAAATTAAATGATGATGAAATTCAAAAAATCAAAGAATTTAAAGATTTGATTTTAAATAATCCTAAAGACTATGAGTTGTTTGATGATATTTTCTTTAAACAAATTCCTGAAATGGCAATTTATGAAAAAATCAGACAAATCGAAGTAGTTGGGGGTCAAGGCAAAAAATTAGCAATCGATGAAATAATAAAAAGGGATAAAATAAATGTCAATGAAATTCTATACATTGGTGACAGCATTACTGATGTGGAACCATTGGATTTTGCCCATAAAAATAATGGAATCAGCATATCATTCAATGGTAATGAATATCCTTTAAAAGTTGCTGAAATCGCAATTGTTTCACCAAGCGCAATAACAACAGCGGTAATAGCTAATATTTATGCAGATAATGATAAAACTAAAGTTTTAAAATTTATTGAAGATTATAATATTTCAGATGATTTAAAAGAATTATTCAGTGACTACAATATAGATGAAGAAATAAAAAATAAATTTTTCAAAGTTTTTACAGGTAAATATCCTTTAATTCAAATAATAACTGATGAAAACTATGAAGAGATATTAACTCAAAGTAAAGAAATGAGAAACAATATTCGTGGTCAGGATATAGGTGGATTAGGTTAGGTGTTAAAAATGAATTATGATAAAGTTGAAGATACATTCTTTGAAGCTTTTGAAGGCAAATACGTAAGGGCATTAATTACAGGTCCAACAGAATCAATCGTTAAAAGAGCAGCATTTGATTCAACTTCAACTCCAAGTGCAGTGATTGGAAGAGTTGAAGGTGGTGTTGAAGGCTTTTTAGATGAATCACAAACTCCTGATGGTAGGTTTGGTGCAATCGTACAATACTGGTTGGGAGGAGATGATATTGAAAAATTTGCATTTGAACTCTCTTACAGATTAAGGCAAGATGTATTGGTAAAACCATTCACACGTATTTTTGATTACTCAGATAAAGACAGTAATGAATTTATTGAGATGATGGACATTGTAGGTCACTGTGGTGATGGGTACGAGTGGATTGTAGAGGAATTTGGAAGAACAATGATTAATGTACCAATTGCAGTTCCTGATTTTCAAATCGAAGAAAAATTTAAGATAAATGATGGAACTATGGGAGGAAACTTCTGGTATTTATGTGCAACTCCGGAAGCAGTTATAAATGCTGGTGATGCCATTATTGAAGCAATTATGAGTGTTGAAGGTGCAACTGCACCGTTTGATATTTGTTCTGCTGCTTCAAAGCCTGAAACAAATTTCCCAGAAATTGGCCCGACAACAAATCATGTTTATTGCCCATCTTTAAAAGAACGCTTAGGTGATGAATCTAAAGTTCCTGATGGCGTTAATTACATTCCTGAAGTTGTAATAAATGCTATTGATGAAAAATCTATGAATGAAGCTATAAAAGCAGGTATTGATGCAGCTTTGGAATTTGAAGGAGTAATTGGAATATCTGCAGGTAATTTCGATGGAAAACTTGGAGATAAAAATATTAATCTATTAGATATTTTAAAGTAAGGTTTTAAAATGGAAATTTATGATAATGATTTAAATGCAGAAGTTATCGGATTTGGAGCATTGAATGTAGATAAACTGTACTCCGTTGAAAATATAGTTTCTAAAGATGAAGAAAGCTTTATTAAAAATGAAACTGATACTCCGGGAGGCTCAGCTGCAAATACTATAGTGGGTTTATCCAGATTAGGCTGTTCCACATCAATTATTGGAAAGATAGCTGAAGATGAAGATGGAGATTTAATTGAATATCACTTGGCAATTAATGGAGTTTACACTAATAATTTAATTTATGCAGAAAATGGATCAACAGGAAAATGTTTGGGTTTTGTTGACAATGATGGAGAAAGATGCCTTTACATTGACCCTGGAGTCAATGATGAGATACGTATAGGTGAAATTAATCCATTGAATATTATGAGATGCAAAATAATGCATTATACATCATTTGTAGGCGATTCATTTAAAACTCAAATTGAATTATTGGAAAAACTTAATGATGAATGTGTATTAAGTTTTGATCCTGGAATGTTATATGTCAAGAAAGGATTTGATGAGTTAAAACCGATTCTTGAACGTACAGATATATTGCTCATCAATGAATCAGAATTAAGATTATTATGTGATAATAATAAAGATTCTTTAAAAGAATTGGCTATTGGATTTTTGGATTTAGGAATTGAAACTATTGTAGTTAAAAAAGGGTCCGATGGAGTATTTGCAATAAATAATACTGAGGAATGTGAAGTTGACGCATACTCATGTGATGTTGTAGATACTACAGGTGCCGGAGATAGTTTCAATAGCGGATTTTTATATTCATATCTAAAAGGATATGATTTGGAAAAATCCTGCAGAATCGGAAATTGGGTAGCAAGCAAATCTATTGAAGGATTTGGAATGGAAAAATTCCCAAATTTAAAAGATTTGGAGGATTTCTTTAAATAAATTAATTTAGTTGGTATTAAAATGAATGTATCTTTTATAAAACAGATGAAAAACTTGGAACGTGAAGTTTTATTGAAGTCTGTTGAATTAGATGATGACGGTGATGATTTCCAATTTGAACTAGAGGATTTTAGTGCAGATGAAGAAATATTTGCTGTTTCACCAAGATGTGTAAGATGTAACACCTGTGTTGGTGAATGTCCAGTTAATGCAATTGAACCAGCTAATATTTTTAGAATGGCTAAAATAACTGATAAATGTGTAAAATGTGAGATATGTGTTCAAACTTGTCCAGTTTCAGCGATTAAATTAATTAACAATAATATTAGTTATAATCATGAGGATGAACGGGAAGTTATTGAATATAATCTTTCAAATGTCAGTTGTTCTCATAGAGTAGTTCGTATGAACAGTATATCAATTGATTATACGGTTGATAATAATTGGGATGATTGTTCAAAATTATGTCCAACAGGCGCATTTACTCTAGAATTCAGAGAGTTTTTTGAAAGTAAGAATATGGATTTAGGAATTGATTTAATCGATGATGAGTTGTATCCGTATATTAATGAGAAAATGTGTATTGGATGTGGAGCTTGTAGAGAAATTTCACTAAATAACTTTGCTATTGAATTAGACAGGTATATAGGACCTATTGTTCATTCCAGATTTATTGACGTGAATCATGAATCCTGTGTAAATTGTTATTTATGTGAAGAGAATTGTCCAACCGGGGCAATTGAATTAGTTGACGGTGAAGTTGTTCTTGACAATGATAAATGTATAAGATGCATTGAATGTACACATCATTGTCCGGTAGGAGCATTAAAAAGAGTTGAAATTGAATAAAAATAGGGGGCTGTTTATGAAAGCAAAAGAATTAATGGATAAAGATTTTGTATACTTGAATGCTAATGATAGTGTTATAGATGCTTCAAAAGCAATGGAAGATGTAAGACGTTTTACTTGTCCTGTAGTTAATGATAAAAAACAATTAATTGGATGGATTACAGCATTTGACATTACAAAAGGTTTAAGAGAAGGAAATGAGAAAATTTCAGATATAATGAGCAGTTGTGAAGAAGTTTCCACAGTTCATGAAAATGATCCTGCAAGAAAAGCTGTTATCTTAACTGCAAACAACAAGTTTGTCACAGTACCTGTTGTAAATGACGATAATCAGGTTATCGGAATGGTACGTGCATGTGATATTGTTGAGTTATTGTCAGATTTATATGATATAAAAGTCGAAAGTTTATACAAGGCGATGCAAAATCAGCTAAAAGGTGTTAGTTGGGATGAATTAATGTCTGCATCTGCTTTAGTATCTAAGAAAACCACAGGTAAAAAGATTTCTGCCGAAGAATATGAGGCAAATATTATGAATTCCACTTTTGGAGAAGCTATCTGGTCAACTGGAGGACTTGAAAAATTCTTTGCAGGTTTAATCTCTGTAGGTGAAATGGTAGTGGCTCGCAGAGTTGGCAGAGCTAAAAAATAATTTAACGTGATATATATGAGTGAATATAATGAATATCAAGATAAAACAATCCTGGTAACTGGTGGAGCAGGTTGTGTAGGAAGTAACCTAACACGTAAATTTGCAGATTTAGGTGCTGAAAAAGTTATTATATTGGATAATATGTCTTCAGCATATGAATGGAATATTGCAGATAGGGATGCAATCGAATTTATTAAAGGCGATATTTTAGATGATGCTGTTTTAAAAAGAGTATTTAAACAAAAGCCTGATTATGTATATCATTTAGCAGCACACTTTGCAAACCAAAACAGTGTTGACAACCCTGAAAAAGATTTGATGGTAAATGGTATAGGTATTTTGAAAGTACTTCAATATGCACAACTCACTGGTGTTGAAAGGTTTGTTTACTCTTCATCTGGATGTGGAGTTTATGGACTTGACTCCAAAATGCCTTTTGAAGAACATGATATTTCAATTTCACTTCACACCCCTTATCAAGTAACAAAACTCTTGGGAGAACTCTACACTAACTATTTCCACAATCTGTATGATATGAATATTGTAAATGCAAGATTTTTTAATGTATTCGGTCCTGGAGAAGTTCCTGGAAAATACAGAAATGTTATTCCTAATTTTATGTATTGGTCTAAAAACGGACAAGCACTGCCAATCACAGGAGATGGTTCAGAAACACGTGATTGGACATTTGTAGATGATATCTGTAATGGATTAATTGCAATGGGAATTGAAGAAGAGGCAATTGGGGAAGCAATCAACTTAGGTTCCGGAAAAGATCACAGAGTAATAGATATGGCAAACAAAGTAAATGCATTAACTGGAAATGAAGCGGGAATCCATTATGTTGCTCGTCGTGATTGGGATGCTAAAACCAAGTTATTGTCTTCAATTGAAAAGGCAAAGGATATCTTAGGGTATTCCCCTAAAGTCTCATTTGATGATGGACTTGAAAAAACTCATGACTGGTTTGTTGAAAATTGGGAAAACATTCAAAAATCAGCTGAATTCTAAATGGAAAAATAATTTTTCCATTCTTCTTTTTTTTCGATTAATTATTTAAATAACCTAAATATAATGTATAATTAAATTAGGTGAATTCATGCACAAGAGAACAAAGTTTATAATTATTCTATTATTTTTATTATTTTTCAATTTGACAGTAATTTCAGCAAATGACACAAATTCATCAGATATTATTCAAAATACCAATTTAACAGATGAGTATGTCTGTGAGACAATTGCTGATGATTCTAATATTTCACAAAGCAATGAAAGTGGAGAAGCAGTAAAGACAACACCTGCAATATCCATTGAATCAAAAACTGTTAACAGTATAGATTCTCTTGAAATTTACCTTAAAAATTCATCAGGCACTCCGTTAGCCTCTAAAAATTTAAAAATTACCATTAATAATAATGTCAAAACTATTCAGACAAATTCCAATGGAGTTGCAAAATTAGCAATAAACCTTGCAGCCAAATCATATAAGTTGACTGTTTCATTTGAGGGAGATGATGATTATAATCCCACTTCAAAAATATTCAGTATTAAAGTTGTCAAACTCAAAACCAAACTTGTAGAATCTGCAAATTTTGTCATCAAGGGGAAATATATTTATTTCCATTTAGTTGACAGCAATGGAAATTCCGTTTCAGGAAAGAAAGTGACAATCAAATTCAATGGCAGGACATATAATAAGAAAACAAATTCAAAAGGCAAGGTAAAACTTAAAGTTAAGTCATCAGGTTCAATAAAGATTAAATTTAAAGCAGATAAACAATTCAAGTCTTCTTCTAAGAAAGTGTATGTCCATGTTGCAAGTTCAAGATCAATCAACATTGGAAATTCCAAACTGATTACAGATGGATATCTGAGGGTTTATCTAAAAATTGCTGGAAAGGCAGTATCTAAAAAAGTCACATTAATGATTGGTGGTAAAAAATTATCTAAAAAAGCAAATTCTGAAGGAATAGCTATTTTTAAACCTAAAGTCAATGCTAAATCATATACTGTTAAGGCAAAAGTAGGCAAGTATTATTCTGCCAAAAGCATCAAATGTTATGAGGGCAATGTTAAAGATCCTTTAAAAGAATCGATTCCAACTAAAAACGGCAAACCTGATATTGATGTCATGCCGGGAAATTATGTTATGGGAGACGGTAACGCAAAATACACTCTTAAGAAATCCCAATATCGTGAAGTCTTAAAAAGAGATAGCTATTGTCTGTTTTTAAATGGTAAACTTACAAAATACACATTCTTTAAAACAAAAAGTCATCCAAAACTGAATCATATAATTAAACGGGAAAAATGGAATGTGATTGAAAGGGCAATAAATGCAAAACTTGTCAAGAAAAATAAGAATGGGTATTGGCCGGGCAAGATTACAGTATCCCTTAAAGGAAAATCATACACTTATCCTTATGTAAGAGATTCACAGAATACCGGTTATACATGTGGGCCAACTTCCTGCAGCATGTGCAGCCAGGTCTTAAAAAATTACATATGTGAAAAATACCTGGCTAAACTTGCTAAAACTAATCGTGAAGGGACAAAATGTCCTAATATGATTAAGGCATTGCAAAAGAATAACTTTGAAGCGACTTATTTTTACAAGTCAACATTTTCTCAAGCATTGGATGAATTGAAAAAAGGAGGTTGTGCTTTGGTATTTCATGCTAATAGGCATTATGTTTCTATATTGGACATTAGCAGCAATGGTAAGAAGGTTTTAGTAAGTAATTCTTATGGCAGCTATGACAATATTCCAACCAAATGGGTTAAAGTGAGTTTCATGAAAAAGAAATTTTCTCCGCAATGGTCTGAAAGTCTGATTGTGAAACTTAATTATAAGTTGTCTGATTCAACCAAAAATAGCATTAATTCATATTATGCTAGTTTTGGAACTAACTGGCATAAGCATAATACTCGTCAAAGCATCGGTTAAGCATTTTTAATTTTTCATACCATTATTTTTTTTGATTTGATTAATTTAAGCTATATATTTTAAATACTTTTAAATTTAATATTACTTTGTATGGATTTGAATTTTGACTTTACTGAAAAAAGAGTAATAATGAGACCGTCCAATAAATAATTTTTTCTAATTTTTTTATTTTTTTCTTTATTATTGTTTTTAAATTTCCTGATTTTTAATTTAATTTTT
>NZ_JAFUHT010000074.1 GCF_017468685.1 Methanobrevibacter sp. | reverse complement strand
GATTGTAAATCGACATCATCAACTTGTTCTGCAACTACTGCTTCATCATCAATAGTTAGAGAATCATCACTGATGTCTTCTGCAGCGCTTGCTGCACCAATACAACATATGAAGATTAATAATACTGTTAAAATCAAACTAGTTTGTATCTTCATTATTTATTATCCCCCATTAGGTTAATTTAAAAATAATTTATAGACCCTATTGAACATTTTTTTTCAAAACAGTCTAGCAATATCTTCCAAAACAGGAATCCACAATCATATCAATCTTCTTTTTGCAGTGTATTAGTAATATATACTGCAAGTGATAGTATGGAGATTCTGTTTTTTCAGATATATTTTGATAAATGAATCATTAATTAAAATTAAATTAGTATTCGTTAAATATTTATTAACTAAAACCTAACTGTAATTTTTTAAAATTCAGTTTATCATTTTTAATTTTTGTAAAATATGTTTTAAATATGTTACTAAAAAATTATTAAAAAGAGTTTAAAAGTGATGGTTTTAGTATTCTTCTTCAGTACGTTCTTTTTCTCTATACCCAATAATCAATAAGATTAAAACAAGTATTATTCCTATTATTGTTTGAATATAGTTTATTTCATCAAGTTCTTGTATTTGTTTTGTTATTTCATAAGCTTTGGATTCGCTTGGACTTGATGATGAACTTGATCCAGATCCTGCTGATGAGGATGCACTTGCAATACTTATTCCTGATTCACCATAAGTATATCTTGTTGAATTGGCATCACCACGAATGGCATCTGAAGTAGATGGATTAATATTGTTTCCATTGACTTTGCTTTTAATGGTCAATCCACTTCCTTGTCCTTTGCCACTTAAGCTGTTTCCACTTCCTTCACCATTGCCCAATCCATTACCAGCATTATTTCCAGTGTTGAGCCATGACAAATCCACACCATTTCCATTCCCGACACCTCCTGAGTTATAGTTTTTAAGCCATGAGGGAATGTCACGTTCAGACATATGACGTATTGTATCTGCACCATTAGTATTATAACGAACCACATTGTTTTGTCCGTTTCCACCAATGCTTACTGCACGGTCTCCACCTTCACCCACACCAGTGACCAGAATATTATACATTACGTTAGTGTCGCTGGTTGTTGAGCCAAGACCCTGATTTAAGCTTATTGCAATTGGACCAGGTGTTGTAACCTTATTGTATTTTATGTCGTATTTATGGTTTCCTTGAGTATTTTGAGAATAACTGATACCATATACTCTGTCACCTGCTTTATAGCCTCCAACTGTATCGACAATGATAGTATTGTTTAATATTCTGTCATCAGAGTCCTGTACTTCGATTCCTGCAACTAATGCCCATGAATCTGTACCTGCTTTACCTGTAATATTTATAAAATTACTTATTACATCGATTTGTGTTGATCCATAATAGTTCTGTGAGTATACTCCAATGTTCGGGCCGTTACTAACACTATGCAAATAATTATAAGCTACTTTAATGTTATATGCAGGTCCTGTAACCTGAATCGGGTAAGCAGTACCGTATCGGCCGTTACCCCCATAGGTAAATACATCAATATTATTTTCAACAACTTCCACATCATTTAATCTGTAAATATCAAGTGCATACAGGTAATTTGCAGTATTTTTACGAGTATGTAAATCCTCCACTTTAATATCGTTTTTATTGATTGTGGAATTGTCGCATGCATAAATCAGAACTGATGATAATGTCGGATATTTATTATCTGCATATTCTCCAAAGTTAACGGTTGAATATACATTATTTCCTGTGAACTGCAGGTTTTTACTGTCTCCTGCGGCAAAGGATGATACCTTATCCATTCCCACACCACCGTAGATTCCACCTGACCAGTCCACTTCACGCAAAGGCAATGTTGAACTAATGTCATTGCCGGAAACTAATGCATCATCACTGTATTGCAATAATATTGGATAGTTGTGTCCTTCATGAAATGCATGTCCAATATAGTTAAAAGAAGAGTTTATCAACTTAAAACCTGTGTTGTCATACGAATAGACTCCAATTGCATCAACATCACTTGGTGTGTCATAGGACATATCTATATTATACAGTGTAACATTATTTCCTGTAATGTAGATTCCTGCATTACTGTTGCCTGTAAAGCTTTCATTCAGTACAAATTTCAGATTGGTTAGCATCACGCCGTCAGCTTTTATATTGAACCCAGTATTGTTAAACAAAGTATTTCGACCGGTTATTTTTGTATTGTCAGAATTAATGGTCAGTATCCCTTTGTCAGTGAATGTTCCGTCAAAGGTTAATATTTTGCCACTGTATTCGTTTTTCAAGACTCCTGCCTCATCGAAATACATTTTGTAGTTTCGCTGGTTTATGATGTAGTTGTCATTTGCTGATTTGATTTTGTCGTCTTGTGATTGAACACTTGTAAGATTCAAAGAAGAATAGGTTTCACTCGCATCTTCCAAAAGCACATTACTGTCGGCTGAGTCTGTTAAAGTCAAATTTTCATTTGTTGAGGCAGAAATTAGACTCATGCTTGCAAGCAGTATTATGCTTATTGAAAACACGAATAGTATTTTATTCATTTTCAAAATAATTCACCTACCCTCAAGTTTTTTTAATGCTGTTAAACCTCTTAACCTGTCAGTATATATTACTAAATACACTGCAAAAAGAAAGTTGAATCAGCAAGCAAAGTTTAAACAATAATTTATAAATTATCATAATATACTTTACTAAATAATATTTTAGTAATTATTATATTAATAAATATTTACATTAAGACTTTACATGAATAAAAATCAAAGGCAAGATTTAATTATCAAATGAAAAACATTTTGAAAAAGCCAAAATGTAAAAATTTAATACCCCACCAATTGGAAACATCAGATCTCAAAAACATGAAAAAGGCATATAAACTGATATTAATAAACCTATCGATTTGATTGAATAAATGAAATATATTTCAAACATTTTTTTAATATAAGAGTTATCTGATTACTCCATCATTAACGCAGACAATCATTAATCTTTTCAAGTTTTACTTAACCGCATTATTTAACTTTCCCGCTGCAGACATTGAGAAAATTTATATGCGAAAAATAGTATATATTAATTAAACAAAATTATAATTATGAAACTACAGGAAGTTAATTTCACCAGGAATTTAGTGTTTAAATTTTGAGTTCATGAGAATATTAAAATATTAAAAAAGCAGATGTTGCCGTATGGATAAAAATATAGTATATCATGGAAGTAATGTGGAAGTGCCTTTTCCACGAATTCTACAGAATGGTTTTTATAAGGATTTCGGTTATGGCTTTTACTGCACCTTATTTAAAAAGCAAGCAAAACGCTGGGCTATGACAAAAAAAGGAGAATCAGTTGTAAACTTATATGAATATGTGCCAAATACTGATTTAAACATTCTGAAGTTTAACGAAATGTGTGAAGAATGGTTGGACTTCATTGTAAGTTGCCGAAATGGCATAGAACATAACTATGATATAGTGGAAGGTCCTATGGCAGATGATCAAATTTGGAATTACATTGAAGGATTTATCGAAGGCAACATTTCAAGAGAAGCATTCTGGGAACTGGTGAAATTTAATTATCCAACACATCAAATTTGCTTTAACACTGAAAAATCACTTAAAACATTAACATTTAAAGGAAGTGAAATATTATGAAAAATAAATATTTCCCAGATGAAGATATTAAAATCAATGATTTATACTTTATTTGTTACATGATAGAAAGAGTGGCAAGACATATAAAACAAAAAAATAAATATGTTGTAAATACAATTGGAAAAGATGAACTATATCATCTGATTAGCTGTGCAGAAGTATTACACTGTGAAAATCCTTTGAAAATAGAAGCAGATTGGATTAATGACTATGAACTTGAAAATGGAGATTATGATATTACCATTGTTGATACAGAACTTGCCGCAATCATCCCAACACCACTTGACATGGGCGCAGTATATCAACGTTTAATTATAAACACATTATCATCCAAAGAAGATTACGTTGACGGCATTATAAGAGTATATAATGATGACATATGTGATGTGATAGATAATTATAACTGCAGTGCGTTCTATGAACCTTCCTATGTGATAGCCCGAGCTTATCAAAACGGAGGTTTTTAAATTAAAACTAATATAAAGTTAAAAATCACCTAACAAAGAAAATATATACGATTCAGTGCGGGTGAGAAACCGACAACACCATCCTACTTTCAAAAATTGGTTCAAACATCACAGACAAAATCCAACTATCATTAAATGAAACAGACCTATAAACTGATAATTAATAAAACCACCACTTAATCGAATGAATGAAACATATTTTCAAACATTTTTTAAATATAGAGTTATCTGATTACTCCATCATTAACAGCAATAATTACCTATTCAAAACCCCTTCTGCAATATTCATTCATATATATCGCAGTGTAAAACTCCAAACCTGAATTCGGGAATGCTGGTGTTAATGTAAATGATGACCTCGCAAATCAAAAAAAAAAGACTGATCAGACATACTTCATAATCGACCATGAAGATTTAAAATACACATATATAGAACATTTGTCTGCTGTAACCATCAACACAGAAGTCAAAAAGCTACACACCAATCCACCTGAATTTGTCAAAAATAGAAAATGAGAAAAACAAACTGATATGGGAACTTGACAGACTAAAATTCAACATGGACAACCTTAAAAGCATGATTGGGAAATAAGTTATACTTTTCCCAATTTAATATTTTTTGAATGCATGAATCTAACTTGAAAAAAATGAACTAGTGCATTATATGATTTTAGGTGGTTCATTTTTTTAGCATTCCTTTATAAAGGATTCGAAAAATATTCATAGTCAAATATTTTTTGGAATAATCGAAAACATCGATTAACTCTTAAATCATAAATTCAAGCCACCATATTGATTTATTAAAGGTGGTTCATTTTAAAACATTTCAAGTCATATATGTTTAAAATAATTTAACCTTCAATAATTTCAATACTTTATTTGATTATAATCATTTATTTTAATCATGTTTTTATTTATTTATGATAGGTAGTGTTTTTGAACCACCTGTCAAAAACGTGTTAAATAAAGAAATAATTGGACTGATTCATAGTGATTTTTCGAATTAGCTTTTTATCATACAATGTATTTAAATCTCTTTTTGCAGTAGATTTGGATATACCATAAACTTCTGCATAAGAGTTATATGAAAAACTCTCTTCATCATTTCTCATTTTAAGAATTGCATCCAATTGTCTATTATTAAGATTAAATTCTTCATAATCATTAGCAGTTGCATTTTGTGGAAGTATTAATTTACCATTAGGTCCCCTTAAAACTACTTTAAAGTAAAATCCATCTTCAAATTCAGGTTCAGGCAAATTACTTTTTTTCATATCATCTCTCATACGAGCTATGCCTGTGCCTTTGTGTTCCATGTATTCTGTTCTTTGAAATATTTTACAGATGTTTTTGTTTCTGTGTTTTGGGTTTTTATCAACACCTAAAGTTTCAAGAGTCACAGGATATGGTAATTTTCCAGGGCTTATTATTTCAATACGGTCATCGTAGATGTAAAATGTTATGCAGTCTCCAGTTAATGTGTAATCCCTATGGGCGATTGCATTGATGAATGCTTCCCTGACTGCTTTTATCGGATATTCCGGAATTTGTGTTCTTTTCATTCCAGTTACAATCCCACCCAGTTTTGTGTTTCGGTTAAAGAAACTGTCGAATTCTTTTATTAGTTTGAAAAATGAACTTTCACTAAAGTGTTTATCGATTATTTCAAGTCTTTCGGTGCCGTTGAAGCGAACCATCTTTACATCATGCTCAAGGTCAAATTTTGATATGTCTTTTGCAAAACACAATGCACCAGCTTTGTTGAAATGGAAAACATTATTTTCATCGATTTTTCCTGCACCAATATATTCAAGAATCTTATCCAAATCCCTTTTCCCGAATAAACCACGAATATTATCCTCAACAACATCAAGATAAAGTTCTATAGCTTCTTCATCAACATCGTCAATTGAAGAGTTATATAGCATCTGCCTATCATATGCAACACGGGTTAATCTTTTATCTATTGCATCTTGCAGGCTGTTTTTAACTGCATCCAGCAGTTCTTCTTTGGTTGTGAAAGTATCATATTTAGTTAGATCTCTAATTCTGTTTAGGAATTTTGTGCTGCCTTCATCTCTTGTTTTGCAGTTTTTAACGAAAAAAATATGTGTCATGCTTATTAGATATGAAAGTATTGTATTCATATTCAGTTGCTGAAACACCATCCTTATAGATGTTTCCATAATGCTTGCCAATCAATCCAATATAAACATCCGCTTCTTCAACTTCATTTATGAATACTTCATTAGCAGCTTCAGTTTTAGCCCCATCTATTTCAAAAACAAATAACTCAACATTTCTGCTGAAATATGAATCTTTTTTTAAGCTCATCATAAAGAAATTTCCTTTCTTCAACAAATTCCCCTTGATTACTGCTTATAAAAACTTTCAAAACCATGAATATAACTATAAAACCCATACAATATAAAATTTGGCTTTTTCAAAAAGAAATATTGACATGAACATGTGAAACATATAATGTTATCATGAAAGAATTGATGTAAATTAACTTAGGTGAAAAAACTGATATTAATAAACCCACCATTTAATCAAATACTTTCAAAAATATCTTCTTAATGATAATAATCAATAAAATAAGTAATTATAGTCTTTTACTTAATGTTTGTACCATTTTTGTAAAATTTTTCTTGGGCTGTTAATACTTGTGTATTAAGGTTTATCAAGCTATCCCCTCGTTGACTTACGGGTTCTGGTATAAAATAATATTTTTCACGCTGTTGTTGTGTTTTGTATCCTTAGTCCTTCGTTTAATATATTTTTTGCGGCGTTGATGTCTCTGTGGTGGTGTGTTCCGCAATGGGTACATGTCCATTTTCGTATTTCGAGTGTTAGGTCGTTTTTTTGGTATCCGAGACATTACATTTTTGGCTTGAAGGGTAGAATCTGTCTATTTGTATGAATGTTTTTCCATACCACTCACTTTTGTATTTTATCATGTTTAGTAGTTTGTATAGGGCTATTTTTTGCAGTTTT
>NZ_JAFUHT010000073.1 GCF_017468685.1 Methanobrevibacter sp. | reverse complement strand
GTTGGATTTGTTTAGGTTGTTGATTTGTTTGTCTTTGGTTTTTAGTTCATTGTCTTTGTTTTTGAGTTCGTTGTTTTTTGTTTTGATGGTTTTTGCTTGTGAGATTATTGTTTTTTCTTTGTTTTCTATTTCTTGGTCTTTTGCGTAGAGTTTGTCTCCGTATTCTTCGTATACGAGTTCGTCAAGTTCGTTTTTTATTTCTCTCATTTGTATCATCTCCATTAATCTGTATTGCTTTTTTTCACCTTTAATGTGTTTTAATATCATTCCGCTTAAAATGACTTTTACGTCAAGTTTTAAAACCTTGTCTTTAATTTTTGCATCCTTAAATACTTCACATAATCTTTCAACAATGTATGGGGCATATTTTTTAGAGATGAATTTGCTTGTAAATGCAATATCCAAGGCTTCCATGTCTGTCAGTTCTATATTATGTTTGACTTTATTTATAACATTTTCATATTTCTTCCAGAGGTCTTGCTGGTCGAAATAGATGTAGTGTACTCTGATATAAAGTGAAGGTGCGTATTCAAAACATTCACTCTCTTTTTTGGGTTTTTTGTGACATATTACTGCAAGATACGGTTTTCTTTTCAGATACCAGTAGGCGATGAATATAACATACTTTGCAAACTTTTCAAAGGTTTCACTATCCAGATAGTCACTTTCTTCTTCAAGATCTATCAGCAAATTTTCATCATTGAAATACAGTTCATCTGCCCTGGCGGAGGTCATGTCAGTAAATATCATTTCCTGAGGCAGTCTTGATTTAAACTCACCTGGAAAATTTAAATATTGGTGCTGACGTTTAGATTGAGCAAAAGATTGATATTTCATCGTTTTATCATTTAAATGGTATTTTCGAGTTAATTCCATAACTTTCTAAATCTCCTTTTAATTCAATAAAAGATTTCTAGAAATCAAATGTAAACTACTCATGAGCAATTAATTATTATAAAACAGTTTTATATAAAGATATGTTTTTTTTAAAAGCATTATTGATTTTATTTCATAATTTAACAAGTTTATAGCAATATTTACATGAAATTATAATTGTTGATTAAGTTAATGGTGAAAGCTGTCATTTCAGTGAGGGTTGGATAATCACTGATGCATCTCAGATAATTGTATGGGAAATTTAGTTAACTTTTAATTAAATATTTTGCTTTATTCGACTTAAATATCTTCAAAAAGAAAAATATGTCTCATGATAAACAAAAAATGGACTATTCTTTTCTTATTAATTATTTTCATAACTTTATCATCGGTTAGTGCTGCTGATTCATCGGCAGATATAATTGGTAATAATAAAACCAAAAAAAGGTATATGCTGGCAAAAAGGCCAAAAAGGTTTATGTGACTACTGGTGGAAGTGGTGTAGCTTATTATAATGCTTATAAACTCAAGGTAGGAAAGCACAAGGTCAAAGTCAGCATAGCTACTAAAGCAGTGTCTGCAAAGGCTAAAAAATCCAAAAATTACACCATAAAAACCAAAAAAAGATGGTTATGCTATCCTTAAAACCAAAGGCATAAATGTCGGAAAACACAAGGTTCGGATAACTTTTAAAGGAAACAAAAACTTCAAAAAACCAACCGCTAAAGCGACAATTGAAGTCTCTAAAAAGATCCGACCCGTGTGGGTACTACTACATGTTCACCACATACTCATACTGGGGTTCAGGATCAAGAAGCGTCAGGGCCTTTGTAAAAGACATGTACGGCAACGATTTGGATAACAAGAAACTCACTATCTATGGATCCAATGATGGAACAACAACCGGTTACTCTGGTGAGATGATTCCATTGCCTTCAGGAAGTGATGTCGTTATCAAATTTGCCGGTGACAAGAAATAATGCCGTCAACATTCACCATACTCTTTGTGTGAGGATTTATCTTAATCCTCTTCTTTTTTTATTTTCGAACAATAATTTTCTTATTTTTTAAATAGTATGATAAACATAGTAATTATTAATATAAATTAATAATTTAGGTTGGGTTATTTTTGTTTGAATCATTAAAAAAGAAATTCTCAAGAACTAGTGAAAAACTAGAAGAAGAACTAATTGAAGAAGCTGAAGCTGAGGACAACCTTCAGGAAGAGTCCGGTTCCAGATTTTCATTTTTCTCATTCGGAAAGAAAAAAGAAGAACCAAAAGAGGATGAAAACTTATTGCCTGAAGCTGAGGAAAGTGCTGAAGAAGTAGTTGAAGAAACTAAAGAAGAGAAGAAATCCCGCTTTTGGAATCGCAGTGATGATGAAGAAGAAACTTCTGAAGATGAGGAAGCTGATGAGGAATCTCCGGAAGAGAAGAAATCTCATTTCTGGAGTAGAAACAAAGATGAAGAAGAAACTTCTGAAGATGAGGAAGTTGAAGAAGAGAAGAAATCTCGCTTTTGGAATCGTAGTGGTGATGAAGAAGAGGCTTTTGATGATGAGGAAGCTGAAGAAGAGAAAAAATCTCATTTCTGGAGTAGAAACAAAGATAATGATGAAACAACAGAAGACGTCTCTGCTGACGGTGAAGCAAAAGGAGGAATATTTTCTTTTGTACGTGAGAAAACCATTCAGGAAAAACACGTTGAAGACATTCTTTTTGAACTTGAAATGGAATTGCTTCAGGGAGATGTTGCAATGGAAGTTGCAACTGAAGTTGTTGAAAGCGTAAAAAATGATTTGGTCGGTAAAAAAATCAAAAGAAGCAATGACATCACTGAATACACTTTTTATGCTCTCCAGGACGCTGTTAAAAAAATCATCAGCATTGAAGGTAAATCAATGACTGAAATGATTGAAGAGAAAAAATCTCAGGGCGAACCTCTGGTGGTAATGTTTGTCGGAATCAACGGAACAGGTAAAACCACTACAATCGGAAAGCTTGCAAACTATTACCTTAAAAAAGGTTATACTCCAGTAATAGCTGCTTCAGATACATTCCGTGCAGGTGCTATTGAACAGGTTACTCATCACGCAGACAATGTGGGAGTTAAAATCATCAAGCACCAAAAAGGATCAGACCCTGCGGCTGTTGCATTTGATGCAGTGGAACACGCCCGTGCACAGGGCAAGGAACTGGTATTAATCGATACTGCCGGAAGAATGCAGACCAACACCAATCTTATGGACGAGATGAAAAAAATCAAAAGGGTATCAAAACCTGATCTGGTCATTTTTGTCGGTGATGCAATTACTGGTAATGATGCAACCGAACAGGCCCGTAAATTCAACGAAGCAATCGATATTGATGGGGTTATTCTTACAAAGGCAGATGCAGACAGCAAAGGTGGTGCATCACTTTCAATCGGTTATGTAATCCAAAAGCCAATCATGTTTTTAGGTGTTGGTCAGGGATATGATGACATAATGGAATATGATTCCGAATGGATGCTGAATCAGCTCTTTTCAGAAGACGATGAAGGCCTAGTGGAAGATGAAGCTTAAAAACATATTGCTAGTTGTTTTAGTGATATTGCTCATTGTGGCTGTTTTGGCAACGCTATTTAACCCAACAGAATCTGTTGTCAATCTTGAACCAAAAGAAAATGCTTCAATTGCAGTTACGGGAGATGTGATGTTTGCCCGTAAGATGCCTAATGTATTGAGCATGGATTCCTCTCCATTTGAAGGTGTAAGCGATGTCACATCAAATGCTGATTTATTGCTGATTAACTTTGAAAATGCGGCCACCACTTCAGGTGATGCGCTTAAAGGTGATGTTCCTCTTAAGTGTGATCCAAGCTATGTGCCGCTTGCAAAAGCAAATGACCTGACCGTTGCTGCACTTGCAAATAATCATGCCCTTGACTATGGAATTTTGGGGATGAATGACACAATTGAAAACCTAAAGGATGCCGACATCACTCCAATGGGTGCTGGAAACAGTGAGGATGAAGCTCACCAGTGTGTCGTAAAAGAGCTCAACGGTCGAAAAATCACCATCCTCAATTATATGGATTCTGAAAACTTCGCCGAATACTCTCAGGACGTGATGCCTTATGCTAATGGTTCTTCACCTGGATATTCAGCATATGATTCAGATGACGCTCAAATGCAGATTAAAGAAAATAATGATTCAGACCTGATTATTGCATATATGCACTTTGGAAATGAGTATTCAAATTCTCCGAATGAAAACCAGGTTAAGATAGCTCATGAATTAATAGATTATGGTGCAGATGTGGTTTTAGGGGCTCATCCGCATGTGACACAGGGAATAGAAATGTATAACGGAAAACCGATTTTCTATTCATTGGGCAATTTCATATTTGACCAGTCAAATACTGCAACACATACTGCATACTTTGTAAAGATTGATTTGGTTAACGATACTGGTGTGTGTACAGTATATCCGATTTACATTTCAAATTACTTGCCTCAGTATATGAGTTCGGATGATGGAACTTCACTTTTAGAAAATCTCTCTCCTCAATGCGATGAGATGGAGATTACTTACAATGGAACTGGCAGGTTGATGTTTAATTTGACCGGTTAGTTTCATTAACATTTTTTTAAAATAAATCATGTAACGGGTCTTGATTAGCTATTTTCAGTCTTTAATTAATTCAAATTATTTATTATTATCTATTTTCTATTTATTTTTTCTTTAATCCTATTTTAAATCAAGATTTAAAATCTTAAAAAGTCACTATTAATATAATTTCAATTCACTATATTTAAGCTTATTGGAAGTTATTTTATCATGACTGTTCTTTTTATACTAATTTCTGTATGTTTTTAATCTTTTTTTATTAAATTAAGTCGTTTTAATCCTATTTTCTTATTAAAAAGATTTATATATGTTTTTTGATATACCTTTAACAGAGAGGTGAAAACATTTCGATAAAAAATAAAGCATTAATAGTATCAGTCATTTTAATCTTATTTTTCATGATAGGTGCTGTAAGTGCAGCCAATGAAACTGATATTGTTAATGCACAGGATATGGACTCACAGGAAACTGTTTTGGAGGAGTCCAGTCAGGAAACAATCGCTGAAAATTCAACAGTTCAAACAACAATAAAAAGTGAAGACACAAATATTGTCAAGGGAGAAGACTTTTCAGTGAAATTAACCGACAGCAACGGTTCAGCAATTTCAGATAAACCTGTTAAATTCACACTGAACAGTGTTGAATCAAATGCAACAACTGACAGCAACGGAGTTGCAAAACTCAAAATTACATTAAATCCGGGAACATATACTGTCAGGTACTCATTTTCCGCTGATGGATATGAAAGTTCACACAACCAGACTAGTATCTTTGTAATAACCACTTCAACTTCCAAAATCAAGGCATCATCATATACGGCCTATGTGGGGGTTAAAAATACATATACAGTAACTTTAACTGCTGGAGACACACCACTTTCCGGAAGGATAATCACATTTAAGATTAACGGAAAAACCGTTAGCAAAAAGACAGATTCCAATGGAAAAGCAAGCATAGATATAAGTGAGGCAAAAGGAAGCTATAAGCTGTCATACTCCTATGCCGGTGAAAAGAATATTAAATCCACATCCGGCACTGTCAAGATAACAGTCAAAAAGGGAATGCCTACCAAGATTGCAAAGGCCAATTCAATAATATACAGAAATAAAAAAGCGGCTTACTTTAAAATAAAACTCACAGATGCACGAGGAAACATTTTAAAATCAAAAAAAGTCACTTTCAAGTTAAACGGTAAAAAGTACATCAGAAAAACCAACAGCAAGGGTATTGCTACAATCAAAATCAAGCTGAAGACCGGAACATATAAAATCAAGGTGAGCTTTGCCAAGAAATCTCCATACAACAAGGCTTCAAAAACATTCAAGATAAAAGTCAAACCAAAACAGGCCCGTAACAACGGAATTTGGCTTTTGTCATTGGACATGCAGGGAGTAAACTTCAAGACTCTCCAAAAATATGGAACAAAGCACATATTCTTGAATGCAAAAGCAATTGAAAGATTCGGCAAGACTTATGTTGAAACATGGATAAAGGATGCAAAAGCACATGGCATAAAGGTCCATCTGTGGATGCAGGTATTCTACACCACAGCAGGAGGATGGAAAAATCCGATTAAAAAGGGCAAACTCAATTACAATCTTTTGAATTCAAAAGTCAAAGAGGCAAAAACTCTTGCTAAGGTAAAAGGTGTTGCTGGGGTTCATTTTGATTATGTAAGGTATCCTGGAAATGCTTTCCAATACAAGAATTCCATCAAGGCTGTAAATTACTTTGTTAAAAAGGCTTCAACTGCAGTTCACAAAGTTAACAAGAAGCTGATAGTGTCTGCAGCGGTAATGCCTGAACCGTCAAGCATGAAAAAGTATTATGCTCAGGACATTCCGACAATGAGCAAGTATGTTGATGTAATTGTCCCGATGGTTTATAAAGGAAACTATCATGCAGGTACAAAATGGATCAAATCCGTAACCAAGGCATTTGCAAAGCAATCCAAGAAAGCTAAAATCTGGACAGGTCTTCAAACATACAAGTCAGATTCAAAATTGAATAAGCTATCTGCCAAGGAATTGATGGGGGATGCTGATGCAGCGGCTCTGGGCGGAGCATATGGAGTAATGCTTTTCAGATACGGACTGATAAACTATATTAACTTTAATAATGTGTAACGAGAGATATTTATGAAAAATAAACTTTTAATGCTGTCAATTTTCATTGTGGCAATTCTTGCAGTTTCGGCGGTTTCGGCCAATGAGAATGCAACGGATGTCGTCAGTGAGAGTGTCGGCGAGGATATGGAACTTCAGGAAGACGTTTCAGCTGGAATTGATGATGAAATCAGTCAAAAAAACGATGCAGTTGAACCTGTAAAGGAAAATGCAACTGTAGAGGTAAATAAGACCACCTCTACAATTACTTCTTCTAAAGTAACAGGCTACAATTCATTCGAAACAACAGTAACTTTCAAATTAACTTCAGACAATAAGCCTCTAGCATCTAAAAAGGTATCAATACTCCTCAATGGAGTGACATATTCCAGAACCACCGATGCAAATGGTGAGGGAAGTCTGTCTGTAAATCTCAAAACCGGCTCATACACTGCCAAGTTTTACTATGCAGGTGACAATCAAACAAGCGATGCAACAGCAACCTCCACTGTAACTGTAAAAGATCCAACAAAAACCAAACTTAGCCTGGGAGATAAGTATATCAATTATCGTCAGGGCTCAAAATGTCTCTTTTATGTTAAACTGCTTACAAAGGACGGCAAGGCAATTAAAAACCAGTGGGTCACATTCAAGGTTGCAGGTAAAACCTATACTGCAAAAACCAACAATAACGGTATTGCCAAAATATACCTTAACCTTAAGAAAGGAACATACACTGTCAAGTATTCCTTTAAAAAATCCGCTCCGTACCTTGCATCAAGCGGTTCAGCTAAAATCAAGGTAAAGGCCAAAATGGGAAAAGGTAACGGTTACTGGCTGTGGTCAGCTCACATGAAAAAGGTAAATCTTAAAAGCCTTTCCAAACGTGGTACAAAACAGATTTTCCTTCATGTCCAATCAATTGCGCTTCACGGTAAGTCTGCCGTTGTGTCATTTATCAAAAAGGCACATAAATATGGTATGAAAGTTCATTTGTGGATGCAGATATGCTACAGTGGAGGAAAATGGGTCAGACCAATAAATAAAGATAATACAATTAAATACGGATTTTTAAACAAGAAAATCAAGGAAGCTAAAAAATATGCTAAAATCAAAGGCGTTGATGGAATTCACTTTGATTATGTAAGGTTTGGAGGAACAGCACACCTTTATAAGGATCCGAACCGTGCGGTAAATTACTTTATCAAAAAGGCTTCCACACAAATCCATAAAATAAAACCGAATTGCATTGTTTCAGCGGCTTTAATGCCCGAACCAAGCATGATGACTTATTATTATGGTCAGGATGTCTCTACAATGAGCAAATATGTTGATGTGTTGCTTCCTATGGTTTATAAGGGCAATTACCATCAGACAACCAAATGGGTTAAATCCGTAACCAAAACTTTTGTCGGCCAGTCAAACGGAGCTCAGGTCTGGACAGGTCTGCAGTCATATCATTCTGATAACAATGCCAAAAAACTGACTCAGAAATCTCTTCTAAAAGATGCAAAAGCATCTAAGGAAGGTGGAGCAAAAGGAGTAATATTGTTCAGAATAGGTATAAGTTGCAATTTCAATTTCAAAAAGGTTTAAAAGAGGATTCTTTTAAATCTTAAACTTTTTTTTTATTCACCATTTTCTTTTTGACAGAGCTTTCAAACGCTTTTTTTCAAGTGCCTTTTTCTTGTCTGACTGGTATTGTCTGTTCTGGCGACTGGTTGTTGTTTCATTGTTTCTCATGACTGTGACCAGATCAATTGAATTTCCGCTGCAGGCCATCAGCACTCTTATTTCTTTATAGTCCTTATTTGCAGGAGCCTTATAAACAACCGCATATTTGTCTGCTTCAACATGCTCGTAGCTGATTGGTTCTTCCATCATTATGCAGTCTATGACATATTCACGGCTCAATCCGTTGTCCTGCAGTCTGTTTATGAAATGGCGATTTTCAAAGCACCAGTTTATGCCTGTTGTCTCGCCCATTAAAAATTTGTCAAATACATTCATCACTATTAATTATGTAAAGGTTATTATATACATTTTTACAAAAATAATATTTATGTCACAACAAGCTCAATGGGATTCGTCATTGGCATTTATTTTTGCCATGATTGGAGCTGCTGTAGGATTGGGAAACATTTGGAGATTCAGTTATGTACTTTATTCCAATGGTGGAGGTTCATTTTTCATTCCTTATCTTATCGCAATTGCTATAATGGGAATTCCATTTTTAATATTGGAATATGGTGTGGGATTCTCGTTTAAGGAATCCTTTTCGAAGATTATGAAATCTATCAATCCAAAATTTGAGATTATCGCTTGGATTTTGGTGTTATTTGTATTTATAGTTACTATTTATTATATGGTTATTCTTAGTTGGGATCTGGTGTATTTGGGTTCCAGTTTCACATTTAGCTGGGGAACTGATGCTGCACATTACTTTGTCAATACTGTAGGTGGCAGTTCTAACCTGTCAAATGCCAGTTTCCTGCTTATCCCGACAACCATCGGCGTTCTGCTGTTATGGATTGTTTTATGGTTCATTTCTCATAGAAATGTGGATAAGGGTATTGGTAAGGTATCAAAAATTCTTATTCCCGCTTTATTTGTTATAATGGGATTCATCATTGTTTATGCATTGACCTTGCCTGGTGCAGAGGTTGGTATTTCAACACTGCTTACTCCTGACTGGAATAAGCTTCTGGATGTCAATATATGGCTTGCTGCATTTGCACAAATCATCTTCTCCTTAAGTATGGGTCAGGCTATTGCACTTACATATGCAAGTTATCTGCCTGAAAACTCCAAACTGATTGATAATGTGCTGATTGTAGTTGCATCAAATTCATTATTCGAGATTTGTACTGCATTCGGAGTATTTTCAATTTTAGGTTATATGTCTGTAACCAATGGTACTCCTATGGTTCAGCTGATTACAGAAGGGACAGGTTTGATTTTTATCGTTTTCCCGATGATTTTCAATATCATGGGTCCTATTGGAAGAATCATTGCTCCTCTGCTGTTTTTAGCAATTCTATTTGCAGGTATCACTTCCGCTTTAGGATTCTTCGAGCCGATGCTCAACTCAACAGGCGCCAAACTCGGATGGTCCCGTAAGAAAACAGCTACTGTTTTAAGCATAATCGGCTGTATTTTTTCACTTATCCTAACAACAGGAATCAGCAGTTACCTTGTGGGAATTATCGATTCATTTGTTAATGAATTCGGAATATTGCTTTTGATTGGTGTTCAGTGCATTGTATTCGCCTGGTTTTATGGGGTGGAACACTTTTTACCTGCACTTAATGAGCACTCCACATTTAATGTGGGTAAAACCTGGTCCTTTGTAATCAAATACCTGCTTCCGATTGTTTTGATAGTGATGTGGGCGATTGGTATTGTTCAGCTGTTCTCAACAGCTAAGCAGTTTGAGATAATGATTGATGTAATTATTATTGTTGCAGTTTTGGTTGTTGGATTTGTATTGACTAAAATTAAACCGGCAAATGAATGATTTCATTTGCTTTTTTTTAACTTTTTTTATAGGCATCATATCCTGCGTATGCATGGTATAACGTGTTAATAAGGCTTCCTGCTGGGTTGTTCATGAAAAACCATATTGCCAGATGAAGCGCTACTGCTCCGGCGAATAATCCGATTGCTTTTTGTTTGTCATTAAGCAGGTATTGTCCTAATCCCGGTATGATGAATGAAAAAATTCCATTTTTTATCTGGTTCATATCCATTACTATCTCCTCATTTATTCTTTTTTAATTTAATATTGATTAAATTTAGTTTATCTTTAATTATTTTAATACTTTTAGGTTAAATTTATTAAATTATTTAATCTCAATTACAGTATTGTGATAGTAATCGAATGGCCATATGGAAATATTTATTTTATAGTAAAAACAACAATTAACTATGAAAAGGATAATTCTTGCAGTTCTATTTGCATTTTTGATTTTAGGCATAGCCGGTGCAAGTGATATTGAATACTCAAACCAGACCGAAAACATAACATTTGAAGGTGTGGATTTTACAATTCCTGAAGGCTTTGGAGAGTCAAAGGACGCCGAAGACTTTGATGATTTGGGATCAGACGGTCAAACCTGTTTTTATATCAATGAATACAATGGAGAAATAGTCATTACAGTCATATCTGACTGGATGGGATTGAGTTTGGAAGAGCTTGAAAAGGAAAATGCAACAAAAACATCAATCAACGGTCATGAAGGATGGAATTACACAGAAGGGGACCTGCACTACTTCGGATATGTCCATGATGACAAGGGCATATTGGTAGGTGTTACCAACGAAACAAGATTATATGAAATTATAGTGTAGATTCTTTTCAAAAAAAGGTTTCAAATGTTAAGCCTAAAGGTGGATGGAACCTTTAGAACTTAAACTAAAAAATTTTTTTAGTGTAACACAGGAAAATGTTACAAGTTATATTATGATTTAATGTCTTATTTAAAGATTTACTTATTTTTACATGCCTAAAATTAATTAAAGCAATTATTTAGGATTATTTGTAAACTATTTTTGATTTGATAACTATATTAACCACTTTTGGCATAATCAATATTATGAAAATCTACTATCTCATGTCCATACTGCTTCTGTTTGCATTGATTGCATGCGTAAGTGCCGAATCATTCATGCCGGATGAGGGCATTTTCGCATATAGGGAAGTTGAAATACATGAAATCAACGGAATCAATTTCACAGTTCCGACAGATTATGAGGTGACATTTGAAAATTCCACACAAATGGATTTCAGGCACGAAAAAGACAAACTGAAAATAAGCGTCATAAACAACGGAACCGTGAAAAAAGTCAAAAAGAATCCGTCCAAAAACATAACTTCCGGAAAAACAATGTTCGGATCTGTTGAAGGATATCTGGTTGATAAAAACGGTACATACACTTTTTCATATAAGGAAGATGAAAAATTAGTTGTAATCAAATCAAAAGACATGGCATTGATGATAGGAGCCATGGGAAAGGACTGAGTATGAATACATTACAATAACTTTATTTTAATGTTTTTATAAATAATTAAACATATTTTGGAGGTTATTTAATGGACAAAAAGATACTTGCAATATTTGCCCTGTTAATTGTGGCCGTTGGAATCGGTGCGGTTTCAGCATTCGACCTTGGCGATTTGACAGGCGGTTCAAATGAAGCGGAAAATGTAACAATTGACGGAATAGACTTTGTAATTCCTGCAGGTTACACAGAAGATGAAAGCCTGGCCGTAAATGGTGATGTCAATAATACCAAAGGTGTTGAATACACAACATGGGGAAAAACATACGAAAACGATAAAGAGGTAATCTCGATCGGTGTTGCAACCTATGAAGGTGTGGAAGTTGATGATACCATCCCGTCATACATTGGCGGTGCTGAAAAAACAATCAATGGCGTAAAAGGTTACGAATATGATGTTTCACCTTTTGAAGGATTTACATATGCCAAAAACGGCAAACTTGTCATAATTTCTGTAACTGATGAAAACGCATTAAACGAAATAGTTGTAAAATAGCTTAATTTAAGCTATTTTTTTCTTTTTTTAGTATTACTATTTATATTCTAAACTCAATATTATAATATAGTGATAAAATGAGTTTTAATAAAAAGCATTTAATTATTTTTCTAATCTTAATCGGTGCCTTAATCATCGTTTGTGCCGCTTCAGCACATGATGTAAGTGCTGTTAAAACACATAAGACAACAGTTAAGATTTATAATTTCAAACCTGGGGTATTATGGGCACCTAAAGCAAAAATATTTAAAAATGGGGATGCGATGGCAGGTTATGTCGAATACTCCGGCAACATGCAGTTTGACAGAGGAACCGGCGTTACAACATGGTATGTCGGAACAGGATACAACGGAGACATCGATCCGCACCACACAAAACTTGTAAAAGTAAAATTCTTCTTTAAAAACAAAAAAGGAAAAATAAAAACCAAGACAGTTAAGGGAAAAGGAGCACACATTTCAACAAAACTGATTAACGGATACGCTCCTTATAAGGCAACTGTCTGGTATACAAATTATTAAGTGGAGTTTCTCCACTTATTTAATTGGTGTATATGTAGGCAATTCATATTTCACCTTAATCCAATCTGTTTTTGGAAGCTTTCCGGAGTAAATCATGATTGCCCATGGTATGTTTCCGTTCTTGTCTTTTGATTATTGAAAATCACTTTTTCTATACTTAATGATTTGTGAAATGTTCATATAAGTTGGTCAAAACTTTCATTTAATCGTGTTTTCAATGGGCATTGGTGGGCAATTTGAGTGACTTGTCATTAATCATCAACCTTAATCATCAACCATCATGATTTTTTTTATTTTGTTTAAAATGCTTTAAATTGAAAAATAAGTGATTTAGTGAATTTTTAAAAATTAATCATCAACCAAAAAATATCTTAATCATCAACCTGATGCAAATTTCTAACAGTCAGAAAAACTCAATGAATTTTCAAAAATAAGTTGATTAATGTCTTATTGCAGAGAATACTCTCCGCAATGCCCCATAGACATTAAAATATTAATACATTTTCACGTACACTAGAGGTTTACTTTGAAGTAACTCTCTTGTATAATTGTATATTTGAATGAAATATATAAACTTAACGAATTTTTTAAAAATAGGTAATTAAACAGTTAGCTATCTCTGGGGAAAAGACCTCGTGAAAACAGAAGTTTTCAAAGACCTTCATTGACTTGTTTATATTTAATTACCTTTGTGAGGTAAATTTAGAGCTAGTATCTTCTATCTTTCAATAGGTTCATTAATGTCATGATGTTAAAACAATATGTTCCTATGATGAAGATAATTAACTCCATATTTTCACCTCCCGTGCACGTATGGAAAGAACACCAAAACAGTAATGGGGCAGAACTGAACTGATTAATAAATAAACATGTATTAAAAATACTTTCATGTTATCTACCTCCTTCCAAGTGTATTAACTAATTGAGGTCTTTTCAAGGGTTAATATATGTATTTAACAGTATATAATTCTTGTTGAGGTCATTTTGAAAAATTGTAGTCATTGAAACATAATATATAAAGTTTTTGATTTTTTATTTTAAAAAATAAGAATTTTAACGTATCTTTCTCAACGAAATATACGTTGTTGGAATGGTGTTCTTGAATAAATGCAATTAATTTGTATGTTCAATAGATTTTGGATTTTTTCATCATTATATTTTTTTATAATATTGGGTAAATTTTGATTTAATTTCGTTAAAATAGTTTATTTTTAAAAATTATATTATAAAATCAATATTGTATTAATCTAATTGTTTATAATGCTTAAATTTAAATATTATGGAGTTTAATAGTTAATTTAGTTAATTAAATGGAGGTTTAAAAATTACATCTGAAGTATTAATTATTAATCCAAATTCTTTAATTTTGGCTACTGATGGGGCAGTCACAGTTAAAGGTAAAAAAACATTCAATGGTGTTAAAAAACTATTAAAAATTAGCTGTGATCCGACAATTGTTGCAATGTATTATGGCAAACCTGATTTTGGTTTGGTTGAAATGGAATCAATAATTGAGGAATTTAAAAAACAAAATGATTTTAATAAATTGAATAGTGTTAAAAAAGTATCTAGTGCGTTTATCAATTTTTTATCTAAATTTACTTACGGGGATGATGTTGATTATTTTGTAAAATATTATTTAACATTATTTAAAAATGAATTAAGGCAAAACTTAGCAAATATGGATGAAGAACTGTTTTGGGATTATATTGGCGGTTTTGAAAAAATGGATACCTTCTCATTTATTCAAAATATTTCTTTTGAAGATATTATACCGGATTGTATTCAAGACAGGGCATATGCAAATGATGCTTTATTGAACATATTTAGCTATCAATTGGCTAATTCCGGCACAGGTCTTGTTATATCAGGTTTTGACAATGATTGTAATAGACCCTCATTTATTCATCTTGGATTGATGGTTAATAATGAAGGAACAATCGAATATGCAGTTTTAGATTTTGAAGAAAATTATGATAATACTGGCATAATCTCATTTGCACAAGATGAGGAAATCAATACATTTATTAGAGGGATTGATTTGGATTTGGAATTAAGTATTGTTAATTATATTAATATTTCATTGGATTTTTATCTGGATGATTTTTATGAAATGCTTGTCGAATCCGGTGAATTTGATGAAAACAATTTAAATAAAATAGAAGATTTTAAAAATCAGCATAAAAGGGATTTCAGTTATGCAAACACATTTCATGAAAGGCTTCAATTATGGAAAAATAATAATTATGAATCATTTTTAGAAATAATCCCTTTTCTTCCAAAACATTTGCTTGCAGAACTTGCAAGGTTTTTAATAATGATTGTTTCTTCAAAACGTAAATTTTCATTTGATTTGGATAGTGTGGGCGGTCAAATTAATGTTTGTGTTGTTACAAAAAATAAAATTGAATTTTATTAGATAATATTAAATAGTGTTTGTTAGTATATTATTAATTAGGTGTTTAAAATGGTTTCTAGATTCATTTCAAAAGGTTTAAATAAAAGTTTAAATGCTCAGACACCTGCTCGTTTGAACAAAGGTCAGGCTATGGTTAGAGGTAGAGATGCTGCTTTAAAAGACCGTGAAGTCTTGCGCAGAAAACGTTTGGAGCTTAAAAAATAATATTTTATTTTTTAAAATTATTTCTCTATTTTTTTCATGTTTCCCTTATGAGTTTTTGAATCTACTTTTTTTCAACAATGCTTTTGCCATTAATAATATGTTACTGACTGAATCAGCATAATTCCTAATTTCATATAACGCTCTACTGGAGTTTAATTTAGTGTATGATTTATTTGTTAGTTTTTTAATTTCACTCAAGAACAATTCCTTCTTTTAACACATTAGTTAAAAAAGAATAATCCTTTGTTTCATTGAAAACATTTTCAGACATTACATGTATTGAAAGTAGTTCTCCTTCGTTTAACATTGTGTCTGCAATAATGTTTGTAATTTTTGGCCATATGTCTTTGCGGTAATCTGAAACAACAAGTATGTCGATGTCTGAGTGTTCATGGTCATCTCCTCTTGCAACTGATCCGAACAGTACCATCAGTTTGATTTTATCAGACCGTATTTTCCGTGCAAAGTCTTTGGCTATTTTCAATCTATTAGTCATAATTTCATTTATGGCATTTAGTGTTTTTATATTTTTTTGAAAAAATTATATTTTTAAGAATTTTCCGTTGGAATTATTGAAATTTAAAGTTATTTGTAGCTTTATAATTTAAATTGAGTAAATTTTATCTGAGTTTGAAAAATTGTTCTTGGTTATAACAGTAATTATATATATTATTAATGTACATATTATTATTTAATATTTGAAGCATATTTTGTTGAATTTTTTTGATTTAAAGTTTTAGATGTGCTTGGATGAAAATATTTAAGTATTACTTATGATATAATTAGTATTAACTAATTGTTTAGTTAAACACCACTGATGTAATTAAGATATATGAGGTTATTTTATGAATGAATTAAATAAACTTGCATATTTTTTACATTGCATGAAAAATGTACTGTCATTTAAGGATAAAAAAGATTTTAAAGAATTAATCAACGAAAGTAAAGAGTTCAGAATAAAAGTTCAAAAATTGGTTTATATGTCTAAGTTTTTAGGATGGAATAATCACTATAACTTTGCACTGGCAGAAAGGGGACCTTATTCTGTTGAATTGAAACATGACTATTTGAATAATCAACTCTTTGATGTTATCCCTGAAAAAATAGATGATTTAAATGAATCTGTCCTTTTAAAACTATTTGAAAATAGAAGTCTCTTATTTTTTGAAGCCATATCAACTATATTATATACAATTGGAAAAAACATTGTTAATATAAGTGAAAATGATTGTGTTTTGTTAATTCAGTCAATAAAAGAACATATTCCGTCATATGTTATTATTGATGCATTTGTCAGTATTAAAAACTTTGATTTGGATAAAATCAATATTTCCCTAACAAATGATGAAGTGAAAAGTCTTGAAAATGATGTTTTAAATAAAATTGATGAATTCACTGATTATTTTGACCGATATGAAGGATCTCGTAATAAGATTATAGTTTTAGGAAGTATAGATTATATGAGGATTGCAGTAAGGGAATCCAATCTTAATTTATATGATAAATTCGAGCTGTTGACTTTTATTGGAAACTATCTCCGTATCATTGAGAAAATTTCCATTGAAATTAATTCTGATGAGTTAATCGACGTTAATTTGGATTATTTGGAAGAGTTGTTTGACCAATTTCAGGATTATGTTAGTGGAGAACTTAAAATAATCAAAAGAATCGATGATGATGATTTTGATGAAACATTATGTTATTAGGAGTTTTAATATGTACCGTCTTAAAAACAACCAATTTGCCATTTATAACAATATTTGATATTTTGATAATAATTATATATTTAATCAGATAAACTATGGCTATGGAAATGATTGACAATAAAAAATTAGAGGAACTGCTCGTATTTGACCAGACAAATTCATTAATCAATCCAGACAAATTCCTAAATCTTTTAAAAAAATCCCAAATGGTACTTCCTGCAGATTTTACAAAAGACACCTACACTGGTCTTGAGACAGTAAACAGTGACGGTGAAATCGAAAAGGTAAGCTTTGATATAAACTGCCTTACAACAGATGACGCTCTTAAGGCCGTTCCGTTATTTACAGGCATGGGTGTAATCGAAAAGCATAATCTTAAGACTTCTGTCGTTTTGATACACATGAGGGAGCTTGCAGAAATGCTTGAGGCAAGCGATTATTCGGCGATAGTCGTAAATCCATTTACCGAACAGTCCATAGACATTCCTATTGATATGTTTTTGGAATTGTTTGAAGATGATTTTAAAAGCGATTTGACAATGCTTGATTTGATAGCGCAGAAATCAGAAACCCTCAAAATGGACACTCTCTTTTTTATAAGAAGTGATGATGACTTTATGAAAGACCAGTCAGCTGACGGGGTGTATGTATGTGAAGAGATATTCAACGTCAACTCAAGGGATAAAAACGATGCAGAATATCTTAACATCCTTGTTATGCCTGAATCATCAAGGATAATGTATATTGGAGGGATATTTGATGATGCGCCCTTCGATACTGTTATCGCACCTGGAAGTGAATTTGAACTTGTTAAAGAAATTGACAGTACAACACGTCAGTGGAGATGCATCCGCCAGGAATTTTTCGAATAATTTTATAACCGTTTAATCATAAAGTTATAATCATGAATAAAAAATACCTTACCTTTGTGATATTCGTCATGCTGGTTTCAATAGCTGCAGTATCTGCCCATGACAACCAAACACTAACCTCAACCAGTGATGATGTGAATTTAAACGCAGTTGAAGTAACCGACACCCTTTCACAGGCCGATGATGATAAACTTGAAACAACCTATTACTATGATGAGGACACACAGCAAAGCACAGTTGACAGCAGGGTCATAACCAACAATGTCGTGAAATACTATGGAGACAAGGACACCAAGTTCACAGTTGTAGTCAAAGACAGCAACGCAAAACCCGTAAAGGGTGCTGAAGTGTCATTTACAATATATCCCTCAACAAGTTCATATAAAACTACAAACTCAAAAGGAATTGCAAGCTTTCAAATCAAGGATATTTTGGGAACACGTCACACAAATGTGATGGTTCAGCTTAAGGGAGTCAAGGGTGAGTGGCAGGCGGATAATACCATAAAGGTTAAATCAACAATAATTGCCAAGGACCTGGTTAAGTTTTCAACATCAAAAAAGAAATTCCAGATTTCATTTTTGGATTCAAAGGGAAAAGCCCTCAAAAACAAGTACGTCAAACTTAAAATCAAGGGAAAAACACTTAAGGTCAAGACAAACTCAAAAGGAATAGTTAAAATAAAAAGCACACAGTTTAAAGTTGGAAAGCATAAGATTACCGTATACAATCCTGCAAGTGGGGAAGAACGCAATCTCTCAGCAGTTGTCTTGAAAAAAGGAACATATAATGTAAATATAAATGTGATCAATTCAAAAGACAAGACTGCAAAAAAGAAATTGAAAAACGGCGATTGGCTGAGCACATACTATGATGAAAAAGGACTGTGGGGTGAAAAAGGAGTATTTCTTTATATTTCAGGATATAACGGTCTCGGCGCGTCAAAACACACAAAAGTCACAAAAGTGAAATTCCTGTTTAAAAACTCAAAAACCGGAAAGGTAATTTC
>NZ_JAFUHT010000072.1 GCF_017468685.1 Methanobrevibacter sp. | reverse complement strand
TTATCCACGTGTTACTGAGCCGTACGCCACGAGCCTAAACTCGTTCGACTTGCATGGCTTAATCGAATCCCAATAGCAGTAGCATCTGCCAGGATCAAACAGAATTGAACACATAACAGACATAATAAGTATAAAGTATTATGAAGTACGCTAAATATAGACGAGTATTACACTAAACTAGTTTGTAACTAATTCACCACATACTACAAAACCAACATCATACTTGAGAAAATTCAAGTACTCACAAATGTATAGCTACATGTGGAAAGCAACCATCATAGTAAAAATTGTTCCATACAATGTTACTTAGGTCATCGCCATAAAACACATAGCACATCTAATAGACAGACAAATTTTATTAACAAAATCAATTAAAAAATATTGCAAAAAAATATTAATTTTTAAAAAACACATTAAATGTTTTCAAATTAATAAAATAATAAAGATAAATTTAATATTTCTAGAAAAATAAGATAATTAGATAAAATTAATAAAATAATTTTAAAAATTTTCTAAAGTCAAAATAAAAAAAGTATTCTATAAAATAATAAAATAAAAAAGAGTAATGAAGTTTTACATCAATTAAAATACTTTCGAGAAATAACTAGTATATAAATGTATCCCTATACTTATATACTAATCAAGATTTTTTCGAATTACAGAAATAATTCGTGTTAAACTTCTATGCATTTTAATTCCATACTGTTCAACAATTTTAAATCCGACTTCATCTACCATCGGCTTTAAATCAACATAATGAGGTGAAGCCATGCAGAGGTATGCATCATCCTTCATATTATCATAAATAGCATGGAAAAATTCTTTAAAAATTTCCTCCCCATCAACATCTCCAGTTGAAGTTGATATTCCATATGGAGGATCAGTGACTACACTTGCTACCTTTTCATACATCTTAAGTTCACGTACATCCAAATGAAATGTCCTGTAATCAGTGATTCCATAATAATCTAAATTAATGGAGGTTCCATTTTGCATTTTCCAGTAAATATCTGATCCAACTACTTTGCATCCTATTAATCCAGCCTCAATTAATATTCCTCCAGTACCGCAAAACGGATCAAGCAATAATTCTCCCTCTTTTATCCTGGACAAATTCACCATACATCTGGCAAGTTTAGGGTTCATAGATCCAGGATAGAAAAATGGTCTTTTATGAGGTTTACTGTCTTCAAAATGCTTTTTATTCAATTTAATTCTCTCAATGCCCACATATAAATCATCTTTATATGCCACCACTCTAACCAGAGTATTAGGTTTTGTTAAATTTACTTTCAAATCATCTGAATTATCAAGTATTAGAGTACCTAACTTTCTTTCATACCCAACAGTGTCTATTTCAGATCTGATTCTTTTTACTCTAACTGCAAATGTTTCATCAATTAAATTCTGCCAATCGATTGTAATGACATCTTCGTTTATGTCATGAACGTTAGTCTTTAAAATTAGCTCATGAACTTCATGGGTATAACCTAGTCGTCTAGTTAATATCTGATAGTATCCACATAAGTTATCTTCATCAATGTTTTTTAAAATTGTCAAACCTTCAGTAACATGATCTATACAGGCATCTATGTTTTCACATTCCATGACCGCTTTCAATTCAGCCAATGGCAATTCCGGATGTTCCTGTGATTGTATACATAATAATTCCATGAAATTCACCTAAATCCAAATATATTTATCACTTTTTTAAATAGAAATGTCGGGACGATTTTAAATATTAAACCTCTTTTTATAAATTCCTTTACAAGTTTTGACTGAGTATCCATATCTCCATATTGAGAGATAATTTCTTCACCGTTATTTTCCTTGAGCTTTAAAAACAGATAATCAATATCATTATCAGACAATAGATTAAGAGTTTTTTGAACTTTATACTGATAATTGAATTCCTTTAAGTACTTAGCTTTAAATTCCTTTTCATATCCTCTTAAAATACCCATGTCGGATTTGTCGATAGCTTCAACAATGTACTTACAGGCCATATCACATGCATCAAATGCAACCAGCAATCCTCCACCTGAGGTAGGTTTAATCTGTCCGGCGGCATCACCTATCAATACAAGCCGACCATTCACCATCTGACTTTTTTCATCAAAAATAGGTATGAAACCCTTGTATTTTTCAACTATCTCATATTCAAAGTTTTGATTAAGGAAGTTAATAATTACTTCATCCTGACGTTTATGTGTTTGATTTGAAAACAGTCCTATTCTATACAGGTCGTTCTTTAAAGGTATAACCCATAAAAATCCAGGAAGCACATCTTCCAATAAGTAGGTATCCACATAGTCTTCAGTTTTACTTTTGGCATTTCTGAATGACTGCATATTTGATTCAGCAATTTTGACCAACATTTGTGAGGCAGGAAAGCTATTCTGATTATTTCCTATGCTTTTTGACAGTATTGAATTGTAACCGTCACAACCGATGACTATTTTTGATTTGATTACATGACTGTTAGACAGATATGTTAAAGCTTCATCTGAGTCAACATCAATAACTTTTTGGTTTATGAATTTTACACCATTTTGAATGGCTCTATTCAATAAAAATTCATCATAGGAAATTCTGTCAATAATATACGCCTGAGTTGTATCTTTTTCAACTTTTAGAATGTGATTTTTGGAATGCAGGAATGCGCCTTTAACATTATTCAGTATCACTTCATCGGGCAAGTGATTGTTGTCGAAAATATGTTTGCTTAAAATTCCTGCACATTGCAAAGGATATCCAATCTGCCTTTTTTTATCAATAATTGCAATATTTAAACCTTGATTGGTTAAGTAATATGCAATTGTTGAGCCTACAGGACCTGCTCCAACAACAACTACATCAAAATCAAAACTCATTTTTTATACCTATTTTTTGAATTTGTCAAAATGCCTTTGAATAACATGTTCTGATGAACCTATATCCTCTTGATCATTTTGAGATGATTTTTCAACATGTTCATTATAATGATTTTGAGAATCATTATTTTGATAGTAATCATCCTGCCTATAAGAATAATCATGGTCAATTTTATTATAATGAGTATTACTGTGAATGTCATTTGAAGTTCTGTTTAATCCAGTATCATAAGGCTCATATTCATAAGTATGGCGAGGGTGATTATTCATATTTCCAATGTCTTCAGGATAATATTCATAATCTCTTCTTGGACGGGAATTTCTCTCATGAGTTATTGGAGTAATCGGTTCATACTCATCATAATATTCATTCCTGCCCAAATAATCATCAGAACCGGAATAATCATCATTAAAATAAGGATCATTTCTTGATGGATATTCATTGTTTTCAATATAGTTTCTTTCAGAATATTGAGGCATTGATTGTGGAGGGGCCTGGAAACTTCTAGGACCACCCATTCTAGAAAATATAATCTCTTCAGCTTCAGAAGGATTGGAAATGTTTTTCAGCTCCAGTTCATTGTTATCATATGCGCTAAAAACAGAAACTGTTCCCACATTAAATAATCTGGCAAGAATACCTTGAGAAGTATTGATGTCCTGAATGGTTGCATAGGGCATATAATTTTTTTTAGTGGACAATACTCCTGACTTTATAATAATTTTACTTTCAGTCAATGTATATTCCATTGCATACCATCCGATCAACTGCCAAATGATATAAATTACATTAATAAGAATGACTACAAAAAAAGCAATGGCAGTATATCTTGTCAAAGATAACTTGATTTGTGAAATCATATAAACCTGCATCTGACCTATGAATCTGATTACCATAGGAGAAACGGTTAAAATAATTATTAATAGAATTATTCCATAAAATGCCTTTTTGCATCCCAACAGCATATTAGGTTTAGTTTTATAGAGAATTCTCTCATTTGCTTTTCCATCATTTTTACTAAATAACATAATATATACTATTAGAATTTATTTTAAATAAAGTTTTACAAAAAAAGATTAAGAAATAAGCCTCAGCTCGCCCATCATTCATCACGTATCAGAGCTCATAGGGTTCATCATAGGCTTATTTTATTATTAAATTTATCCAAACATCATGCCTGCTTCGGATTTGAAGATTTCATCTTCTTTATTTTTCTCCATGACTTTATCAACTGCTTTCATAAAGTCGTCAACAGTGATTTTATCACGTTTTGAACGAATTGCAAACATACCTGCTTCGGTACATACCGCCTTTAAGTCCGCACCAGACAAACCGTCAGTTAAATCTGCTAATAAATCAACATCTGCCTCTTCATCAAAGGACATGTTTCTGGTATGAATTTTAAGGATTTCACGTCTTCCATCTTCATTTGGAAGAGGAACTTCAATAAATCTGTCAAAACGACCCGGACGCAATAGTGCAGGGTCTAAAATATCCGGCCTATTAGTAGCGCCAATAATACCGATATCTCCTCTTGATTCGAATCCGTCAAGTTCTGCAAGCAATTGCATTAAAGTTCTTTGAACTTCCCTGTCCCCACTAGTGGAACTTTTAAGTCTTTTTGCTGCTACTGCATCCAATTCATCAATGAAAATAATTGCCGGTGCTTTTTCTTTAGCAAGTTCAAATACTTCACGAACAAGTCTTGCCCCTTCACCTATATACTTTTTAACGAATTCTGAAGCTACAATTTTTATGAAAGTAGCATTGGTTTCATTTGCTACAGCTTTTGCAAGCAAAGTCTTACCGGTTCCAGGAGGACCGTATAATAAAATTCCTTTAGGTGGTTCAATACCTACTCTTTCAAATAATTCAGGTTCGGTTAAAGGAAGTTCAACGGTTTCCTTAACTTCTCTAATTTGTTCTTCCAATCCACCAATCTTATCATAAGTAATATCCGGTTTGGTTTCAATTTCCATTCCTGAAACATTTGCATCTTTTTCAGATGGCAATACTTCAACTATACCGAATGTCTGTTGGTTTAAAGCGACTCTTGAACCTGGAACTAATAATTTTTCATCTAAGAATTTTGAATAATTAACTAAAAAACTAGGCCCTGTACTGCTTTTAACGGTCATTCTATGATCATCCAATACCTCTGTAATTGTAGCAAGTACTAAAGGAGGGGACCTAAATCTATCTACTTCTGATCTGAGAGATTTTACTTCTCTTTCCAATCTGATTTTTTCATTTTCTATTAGGACTTTATCCTTTTCTAATTTCCTAACTTTCCACATTAAGTTACTTTTAGCTTTGGATTTTTCTTCTCTTAAAGAAAGAATTTCTTCCTGTAAATCATCGACTTTTTCGATTAACTGTTCTTTTGAAGAATTTTCCAAATCATTAAAATCATCCATGTGAATCATCTCCAGTTAGTTTAAAATTTTTAACAACATGTTACTTTAATAACAATTAGTAACTTTAAAGTATTTAAAGGTATTCATTTTAATTGATACAAACAATATTATATAATACTACAAATATATAATTAATTAAAAAAATAAGAGGAACTGATTAGTATGGAATGTGAAATTTGTGGCAAACCAGTGCCAGAAAACAATCCTATAAGAGCAAAAATTGAAGGATCAGTGATGGTTGTTTGTAAAGAATGCTCCAAACTTGGAACAGTTCAAAAAAGACCACCTAAACCAAAATTTGTTAAACAAAATAAAACAAAAAGACCAACTACAACAAGAAACAGACCTTACTCTAGAAATGATGAACCTGCAGAAGAGTTGATAGAAGATTTTAGCATTGAAGTGAGAAAAGCAAGAGAAGCTAAAAACTGGTCTCGTGAAATTTTAGGTAAAAAAATAAATGAAAGGGTTTCTGTAATAAATAGAATTGAAACCGGCAAAATGACTCCAGATACAAAACTTACTAAAAAATTAGAAAATACATTGGGTATTAAATTACTTGAAAAAGTAGACAATATTGATTTAAACCAATTTGTAAATACATCATCTGGTGAGAGAACATTAGGCAACATTATGAAAATTAAAAGAAAATAGCTATTTTGTATAGCTATTTAACTTATCATTTTTAATATGCCTTTCTTTTTTATTAATTTTATAATCAATCATCCCATCATTAACAGCCTTATTGGAATGATATTGCTTAAATTCTTCAGCATTATTTAAAACATACTCCAATTTAGAGTAAGCGCCATATTCATCACTAACAACTACCACATGAGCCGGAGGATGAATCTTTTTAACTTGCATAATGCTTAATGTAGTATCTTCTTTTACAAAAAATGCAGTAGCCACATTAGATTTGGTTTTGAGTTTAGAATTTAAAATTCCCTCAACTAAAGAATCGGCAAAACCGGCATCAACAACTTTAGGTTTAGTTGTTAAATTTAGATTACCATGACGTTCCATATCAGCAATTGCATTAAGTAATTTGGAATTGTTTTCACCTCTAACTAATATTAAAGCCATAATAATCACCTATTTTGGAAAGATTTTAATAATCTTGACCTGAACACAACTAAAAGTATTAGAATAATACCTACTGCAGTCTGAATACTTCCTAATATATTTAAGACATTTCCATCAATTGGCAAGTCCCATGCTGGAGAAGACCTGTCTCCTGGAAGAGCATTATAATAAACACCAACAGCCTTAGAACCCTGTTTAACATTAATGTCTTTAGGTTCCACATGATCCACACCCATCAATAGACCATTATTAATACCTCTATTAATAGAACCAGCGATAGCAGATGCATCATATCCATATTTAGCAACAGATGCTTCCACAATTTCTGCTGTAGTAGATGCTAAACCAGGTTTGTCACTTCCATAAACTGAAACACTAACCGCATTCTGACTAACGGTCAATGCAGAACCCAATGCCTCGTATGCATGCACAATTCTTAATTCTGAACCACAAACTGGACATCTGTCATAGCTTTCAGCCGCAGGATAACCCATAGCCCATCCGCAGTCATCACATACCTTGGAGTATTCTTCATCCATAGGATAACCGGTCTGGTTCATTTCCTGAGGAGTAAACATGTCATCAGTCGAAATACCTGATATTAAATTTACTCCACCACCACCATATTTTTCACCGGAATCATGAGCCACTTCACCCATAGCTTCAGACAAAATAGTAGTAGCTGGATAACCATCCCTGATCATTTTTCCAATATTCATTGCAGTTTCTTTTCTCACAGAATCCGCAGTACCATATAATGGGTTTCCTGCAGTGTTTCTCAAGTGAATAATTGCTCCTTTCTGACCAGGCTGTAAAGTAGCAACACCACTGGTATAAGGAGTTACTTTAATATCATTGCTTGAATCATCAACAGTAATTACATAAGCATTGAAAGACCCACCAATAGCTGCACCAATATTTGGACCGCCAACTAACAGACGAGCCCCCTTAAACTGAGAAGCAAGTGCCGCAGCAGAAGCTGCAGATGCATTATTTTCAAGATTAGCTACAGCATCAATAATTGATTCCAGCCTAGTGTCAGAACTACCAGTACCCCCGGATAGTACTGCAAAGTGATTATTTTTAGACATTAAAAATGTTGACTGGAACATGTTATCTGCAAAGGACATACTTCCTGCAGCAGCCCCATTAGGGTCATCACCTGAAGGGTCTGTAATAACAATAATGTTACAAGTAGCCGCAACGCTACTCATAGTCATTAAAAAAATAATCAGAAAAACTATTGATACATGAAACTTTTTCAACTTCATCCACTCGCCCCTGTTGTTTTATTCTCCAATTCAACAGAAGAAAAGTCTTCTATAACAGTTACTGTAACAACACCAGTGTTTTTATCAACCTGAACATCTGCAGCTGTTATTGGCTGAACAGATGTACCTGGCACTGTTGACCGTGTTGCAAATTCCTGCGCCGTTTGTATCGCATCCTGCAGCGAAACCTCTCTTTTAGAAGTTTTTAAAATATCTCCATATATTACACTACCGTCCCTGAAACCTGCTTGCATTACATTATATCTAATGGTATCCACCGGAACAATATCATTTCCTTTTATGATTACCCCAGAAATAGGAATACCATCATTAATATCATCAGAGGAGGCAAATGCAACATATGTAATTAAACGACCACAAAGAATTAAAATAAACGCCAATAATAAAATTATTAATGTGTCTCTCCTAATCTTTATAAACATGTTTATATCCTCTTAGCATCCATATTCTTTTAAAAAGAATAAATTTATACATTTATTATTTTAATCAATGTAATATTTAAATTTTATATTATATCTGATAAAAGTGATTCAGCAGGATCCATTCCCTGAGCTCCAATCAATAAGATAATATCATTTTTATCTGCTTTTTGATATACTTCCTCAAGACAATCCTTTAAATTTACAAAATGAGTGAATTCAATATTATTTTCTTTCAATGTGTTGAAAAATACTTCCCTCTCATTATCCTCAACAAAATTCAATTCATTTACTACATCATTACTTGAAGACAAGTATAACTCAATGTCCTCATTCATTGATTCAACCAATGCTTCAACATTAAGCTGATTTATTTCAACACCCCTTGAACCTCTTATTGCACATACAACATGTAGCTTTTGATTTGGCAAAAGCAATTTGAGAGTTTCAGATATTGTAGCTTTAATTCCATCAGGATTATGAGCAAAATCATCGTAAATTAATGGTTCATCATTTAACTTAGCAAATCTTCTATTTAATGCCTTATAAGTTTTCACACCATCTACAATTTCTGCAATGTCAATGCCTAATGAGATACATGCTCCAACAGCAGACAAGATATTTTGAATAAAATGATTACCTGTAAACGGCAACTCGTCAACAGATAAAATCGGATTATTTTTATATATTATAGCATCCCCATTAAAGTAAACAGAATTGTCCTCTTTCAGTTCAGACATTGAAGTGTAAAATGGGTTTTCAGCTTCCAGTTTCATTACAAGTTCATCATCATGATTTAAAATGGTGATTCCATTGCCAATGGCCTGAGGAACGGGTCTGATTTCTTCAAACACATCATCAATAGAGTTTACAAGACCAATATGATCCATTGCAATATTGGTTATCACACCAACTTTTGGTTTAATTGCTTCACTCATTAATGCTGCATGATTTTTCATTAGTTTATCAAGCCAACCTTGAACTTCAGACACTTCAATGACCAGATAATCCAATTTTCCATTCTTTTGAACTTCATCACAAATCAGTTTGGAAACCATCGGATCAATCAGAGTATTGAATTCTGATTCACTGTCAGTATTTGTCAATACATGATAACCTGCATTGTTTAAAATATGATAAATTAAATGGGAAGTTGTTGATTTACCATTGGTTCCAGTGATTACAACATTTGTTGAAGTTGGAGAATACTTGGCAATGGTATGTGATAAAGCATATGCATTTGCTAACTCAATTTTATCTGTTATAATCAATGGAAAATTCAATCTCTCAGCAGTTTCAATAGCTCCGTCCTTCGGAGTTTGTGTGATTAGACAAGCGATATTTTTATTGAATGCCATTTGAATGCCAGTGCCATTAATCCAGTGCCTTACAACAATATCTCCAGTATGAGCATCATTTAAAAATGTGAACTTTCCGGTAAATCCATCAATTGAAAAGAACTCGTCGTTACCAACAATCTTCCCCTCAACTGCTTTAACTAAATCGCAAATATCTTCTAATTTTTCAGTTTCAGTGTTTTCTATAACATAAGTTTTAGCCAATTCAATATCATCTACAATGATTAATGGAAAATTCAATCTGTTGGCCTCTTCAACAGCTCCATCCTTAGGTTGCGGAGTTATCAGACATGCAATATTCTGTTTAAAGGCCATTTGAACACCAGTTGCATCAACCCAATCCCTTATTACAATATCTCCTGTATGAGCATCATGCAAATATGTGAACTTTCCAGTAAATCCATCAATTGAGAAAAAATCATCATTCCCTACAAGTTTTCCATTAATTGAATTAGCCAAATCTTTAATATCCATAAAAAATCTCCAAAAAAAATTAGAAAAGGTACATCTTTAAAAGAATACCTATGATACATAATAATGCTGTAAATCCCCAATAAGTCCAAACGATTTTTGTTTCAGACATTCCATAATGGTTTAAAGTATGATGTAGTGGCTCTACAGGCAATTTAATAATATGTGCCCTATGCAACAAGCTTACAACAACAGATATTATTGGCACACCTAATGCAAGAACACCAAAGTATGGAATATCACATACTAAAACAGCTGCTGCATAACCAGTTCCCAGTACAAATGACCCTGTATCTCCCATGAATATTTTTGCAGGATATTTGTTAAACACTAAAAATCCTAAACATAAACCTGCAAGTATTAAAAATGGCGGAATAACAGTTAAAGGTCCAAACAAGTAACCGTATACACAACATGCAATTGATGCAATTCCAACTATTCCTGCCGCAAGACCATCCATACCGTCAATCAAGTTGACTGAATTGATTGATCCTAAAACTGCAATTATAACAACCGGAATAGCCAATATTCCTAGTTCAAAACCACCTAAAGTGGTTACAACACCAGTCAATCCTAAAAATAATCCCAATACAATTTGACATATGATTTTTTCGGTTTCTTCAGGTTCTGTTTTAATTGGAACTTCACCAATCACTTCAACTTTTCCTGCTTTAAGCAAATCATCTACTTCTGCTTTTGCTTTAGGAGTTGCAACACGAACTTCCTCATTAGGTTCAACGTCCAATCTTCCTAATGCAATGGTTTCATTTGAAGTGTTTACTACAATTTTCTGAACTTCTTTGACTTTAAGTCCAATTAAATCATCTACTAAACCTACAATTCCTCCTGCAAGCATAATGAATGATACGATTAAAATTGGTGTGTTTTGATAGTACAGTGCAATAATTAGGGAAATTGTAAATAAAAATGCTATACCTCCCATTGTAGGAGTACCGCTTTTATGTCTATGTTCACTTACTATAGGATTATCTGCAATCCTTGCTTTTAACAATATCCTTTTAACATACCATGTAAAGAATATTGTAGCGCACAATGTTATTAAAAAAAGAATTAACATATCTGTATTATTCATTATAATCACACTATCAAATATTTAGATTATTAAAATATATATTGATAATAGTATATAATTATAACTTATAACACAGTTTTTTAAGTTAATTTATCAACTAATTTTTCTAGTTCATCTTTGGAATCAGCTTTTGCTGTGACTCTTTGATATCCTTGAGGACCATGCACAACAAAATCATTATTTTCAAATGATTTAATCGGTTCATTTGCTTTAGGTCCGTTATAGTCCCCCACAGGGATTTCAGTTGAATAATTATACTGAAGTTTATCTGAAATGTCTGCTAAGCTAAACTCCCCAATAGCCATATTAACTAATTCACATAAGGAGTTAACCCCACATGTGGCAGTTGTTAAATATCTTGTACCATTAGGACGAGTATTCACTTCTATTGCATATAACTGATTGTTTTTTCTTGAATACATGAAATCCATTTCAAATATTCCGTCAGAATCCAGATTTTTGGCCACTTTATAAGCGGTGTGCTGAACCAGATTATTATCCAGTCCCTCAACCATACAAGGACCTGTTTTAGTCTTATTTAACGGGTGTGTTCCTTCCAAAGTTGTTTCACCTTTATAAATTGGAGGCAAAGCAACATACTGACCATCATATCCTAAAACTTCAATGGATATTTCTGCACCTTCAATAAATTCTTCACAAAGGGCCTGGTTAAATTCTTTGAAGTATTCCTCAACATCTTCAATTGTTTTTGCAACCTTGATATCCTTTCCGCCTTGTCCTTCACCCTGTTTTAGGACAACCGGCAACTCCAAATCCAACTCATCAGGACTGTTTAATATTTGATATTTAGGAGTTGTAACCCCAATTTCAGTGTAAAATCCTTTAGTTTTGATTTTATTTGAAGTTAATTCAACTGCCCTTACTCCCGCTGCAATCACAGGTATGCCATAATCCTTTTCAACCTCTTCCTTCATATGAGCCACATCGATTAATGGAGGGTCTATGCCTATAAGCGGCACAATTGCATCCACATTTTGCATTAATGCAACCTGTTTAGGACCATCCATTCCTCTTGGAACAATAAATACCTGATCAGGCAAATCCAAATTGATTGCATCCTCATTTGATTCGGTTAAAACACTTTCTATTCCTTTTGATTTGACATACCAATCTAAATCATCATATAATCTTGAGCCAATAAATAAAATTTTCATAATATGATCTCTTTTAAAATTTCTATAAATTCGTTAGCTGATTTTTCAACCACAAGTGTTGGTTTTTCACCCATTTCCATAGTTTCAGGCTCAATACCAACAAATATTATTCTAAAATCAGTGTCTTTTTCCAGATATCTGACAAAGAATGACAATGACATTGAATGGGTTGAAATGCCTATGTTTGCAAATTCATATTTATTTACAATTTGCATATCTCCCGGTTGTGAGTCCATTAAACAGGCGTCAACAATGATTAAATGAGTAGGATTTTCTTTTCTGATTTTTCCTGTAAAGTTTTCCGGAACGGTTTGTGCATCTATGAACAATAGATTTTTATTTTCTATATTTTCCTCTTTTAATTTCTTAATAATGTATGGTCCTACACCATCATCGCTTTTAAGCTCGTTACCTACACCTAATATTATTAATTTTTCACAATCAGTTAAAAAATTGTTTAATTGAGATTTAAAGTTCATTTTAACACCTATAAATATTTAGTTTCTATACTCTCAATCCCATTTCCCATAATATATTTTATCTCAACATTTATAAATTCATTTACTTTTATTTTCTTTTCTTCCAATGGAATTAATAAAGGTGGATTCAGCATGGGCAATGGCCCTGCAATGATATCATCTGTGAGTTTTGTGTATGTTGTAATTTTCAAACCGTTTAATATTCCTTCTTTTTTGGCCTGTAAATTTAAGGATATTTTGAATTCGGGGTTAATGTCTTGTAAAAAATTTAGCTCAGAATATACCACTTCATCAGAAAGTATTTCATATTTTACACCTTCATCCCAGTGCACATAATCTCTTTCAATATTTGCCAGCTCCACAGTGTTGATTACTCCCTGAGGTATGATTATTCCATCCTCTTTTAGGAATTTTTTTGCATGATTTAAAACTGGAATTTCCTCTTCATCAACCAATGCCGTATCCAGCATCTCACATACAATCAAATCAGCTTTTTTAGTAAAATTATAGTCTAAAACATCACTGTTAATAACTTCAACATTATCAAAATCAGCTAAATTCTCTCGGGCACAGTTAAATGTTTTTCTATCTATCTCTAATGATTTGATTTCTTTGAATTTTGAACTTAAAAAATAAGATAAAACCCCACTTCCGCAACCTAAATCATAAGCCAGATCAGTACCAGAATCATATTCCTGAATAGCCTGATAAAAAACAGCCAACCTGTCATGATCTTTCAGCAAATCATGATGGTATGGAGTGGTTTTGAATTTCATGTTAAAAAAAATAAGAAAGAAATTAATGATGGTGGTGTACATGGTCATGTGAGTGACCAGGTTCATTAAATTCTTCTCCGTTAGCAGTACTTGTAAGTTTTACGTGCTCTACACCTTTAAGTCTCATTATTCTTTCAGTTAAATCACGAATTTCAGCAATATCACCATTAACTACTACAATTTCCATACAATATTTATCAGTCATGTGGATGTGCATACTGGTGTTGATTTCATTTCTGAAACTGTGTTGAATCTCTGCAAGGTTTTCCATTACTCCTGTGTAGTGGTGGTCATATATGATTGTAACAATACCAATTCTTTGCCCTTCCATTGAGTTCATCCATTGATATCTTACAATATAATCTTGAAGTGCATCACGAATTCCTTTTGAACGAGATTGGTATCCCCTTTCTTTTAGTACTTCATCAAAATCTGCTAGTAATTTTTTAGGTAGTGACATACTTATTCTCATCATAAAAAACACATCATAATTTCAATAATTAGTTTAATATATGATTTTTAAATTATATAAATATTATGATGAACTTGAAAATAAATATTACTCCAATAATAAAAAATTTGTAAGAAATATTATTCAACAAGCAAATAATATTCTCCGTCGTCTTTGGTGATAGTTTTTAAAAGACCCTTGTTTTGAAGAGACAAAATGATATGATACATTCTGAAATTGGTAATTTCCAAATCCCCATACAATAAATGGCCCTCAAGTGTGTATTTGGAAACGAGATTTTTATCATCAACCAATTCCTTAATTAGATCATATGAATCTTTTTCTTTCTGATTCAACTCTATTTCTTCCAAATCTTTTTTAGAGTTAACTGTATTGACATCTTTTTCAGAATCTGTTAGGCTAGCTTTATTATCATTAAAAATGACAAGGCCCTTGTCTTGAAGTTCCTCCAAAATCTGAACCAGATCATACTCATGAAATCCCAATTCCTTTCTAAGTACGTTTAATGGAACACCATCAGTATACTCCATATCAAATATCTTTATTTGGTTTAATACAACTTCCTCATTTCTAGTAATAGTAATCATATAATCAGCAAGTTAATTGATATTAATAATTATTATTTTAATAATACTTAATAGTTATGATAATTGCAATTCATTTTCAAGAGCCTTCTGCTCCTGCCTGTTTTTTTCCGCATTCTCTTCAGGAGTTAAATTTGAAGGCCTTGTGAAAAACAAATCTATATCATTTACTACCTGACAAATTGACATGTGAACAAGCTCTTTTAAAGCCAAACTCTTTTGAACCCTGTTTAAAGATTCATCCTTGTCAATCATTTCACGGTCCTGGCTATAATCATCACGGATTTTACATGGATCCAAATCAGTTTCAAGAAGATTTCTCTCATATTCTTCAGTTAAAACTAAAAAACTGATCAACTCTTCCTTTTCATCTGAAAAATCCTTTTTAGGATTGCCAATTACTTCATAGAAATAACTGCTTACTGACTGGAAAACATCTCTTGAAACATTTCCATTAACAATATTGTCCATAAACAAATCAAAAGTATTTGAAATGTAATATTTGCCGTTTTCCTCTTTTGTCTTGAAAACCAATTCGTTTTCAACATTGGCAACATATTGAATTAAAACAATATCTTTAGCTTTTTCAAATGATTTGATGTTAAAATGTGAATTAGCTAATTTGTAATCAGAGTTTACTTTTAAAGCATTTTCAACATTTTCAATGTCTTCTTTTGAAATCTCCATGAAATCTTCAACCATAATAATCTACCTTATTATTAATTTAGATTTTATATTAAAAGTATTTATTTATTAAATTTTATAATAAACATTATGGAAGCTGAAGACATTATAATTGAACTAAAAAAATTATCACAAAATAATGAAATCAGAAAAGATGATTTGATGATAATACTTAAAAAATATGCACGTATTATCTCAGTTCAAGATTTAATGATGGCAACAGCACGCATGAGAAAAGATGGAGAATATGTTCAGAAAAACTATCGTGAGAAATACTTGTCCATCTACATCAAATATTTCATCATGCGCATGAAAGAGGTCAAGGAAAAGGATGATTATATCAACACAGCAATTGACAAGCCTTCATTTGATACTTCATTTCCAATGCTTGAGAGAACTTTTGAAAAAGAAAGACTGTCTAATGCAGATGACGATAAATTCCCGTTAATCTATGTAATCACCTCACTTTACACAACATTTATTTTAGAAGAACCTATTCATCCTGTTGGAAGCGAGTTTCCAGGAAGTTTATTTGTGGAAGAGAGAAATGGAGAATTTTTCTGCCCTGTAAAAGATAATCAGAAAGACAACGTAAATGCTATTTGTCATTTATGTCTTGCAGAGCAAACACCCGACATTTAAGGTGATTAAATGAAAATATGCCTTTATGGATCCGGAAGTAGAAAGATAGATGAAATTTACACTGATGAAGCTTATGAATTAGGCTGTAGAATAGCTCAGGATAACCACACACTTGTTTTCGGAGGCGGAGATACTGGAATGATGGGCTCATGTGCAAGGGGAGTTCATGACAATGCCGGCAAATCCATCGGAATAGCGCCTGAATGGATTGGAGGATTTGAACCCTTATGCGAAAAATGCAGTGAATTCATCTATGTCGATTCAATGGATGAGAGGAAAAAGAAATTCGTTGAAAACTCCGATGCGTTCATAATCTCCCCTGGAGGAATCGGAACCCTGGACGAATTTTTTGAAATCATAACCCTTAAAAAGTTAAAGCAGCATGACAAGAAAATCATAGTTTTCAACATTAATCATTTCTATGACAAGATGATTGAAATGATTGATGAAATGGGAGACAAAGGCTTTCTTTATAAACAGGAAGAACTTTTTTTGATTGCAGATTCAATTGATGAAATATTTAAACATTTAAAGTAGGGTCAAAATATGATAAGTGACGAGGAAATCTTAGAAATTGCACAAAGAATGGAAAATGCAAATAACATTGACATTAAAAAAACCATTGAAAAGGCTTCAACTGCAGGTTATCTTGGAGAATCCCATTTCTACTGCACAGTTATTGAGGATGGTGGCCTGACCCATACTGTTCCTGAGATTTTAGGCAATCCCTACAAATCACAGCCTTTGGACAACATATATTTTGACATTATTTCAAAGGCACTGGACCATGACGGAATATTCATTTCACTGGGTTACTGTGCATCCCATCTGCTTGTTCCAGATGAAGATTGCGATGAAATTATCGAATATGATGATTATGACCTTGATGATGACGAATATGAATACATGATGGAATATTCACTAATCACTTCCGACAGCGTCAAGAAATTCAAGGTGTTTGCTGAAGAAGGCATTGCAGGACATAATCGAACAGATGATTTCGGACTGATAATTAACATTATTGACGGAAACTATAAAGCTTATTTTGCACTCAGGTCAACTGATCAGTGCATGTCCAGTTTCAGAATTCTTCCTTTAAGAGAAGATTATCCAAAAGAGCATCCATTATCATTTAAAAATCCAATTAATCAGATTCTTATTGAAATGATTGATAAATCAGTTGTTTTAAAGTAAATCTGATTTTAACTATTTTTTACAATATTACCCACAACCCCACATCTTTAAACTGCTTTTAACCATCATAGATTTTGAAAAGATTTTGAAGTGCTGAAAATTACAAGTTGAAAACAATATTGTAATTGCTTTAAAATCATATTATGAAAACAATATTGCTTCAAACTCATATCAAAAAGTTTATAAACAGTTAAATAATAAATTAAGCTTGGTGAGAACATGGAAACTAAAATTTATGAAAAATTAAAAGAAAATGAAATTCGAAGTATGAATCATTATTTCAAAATCATTGGAATTAATAAAGAAGTTACAGAAACCCTACCCACCGAAAATATTGACATTTTGACTATATTGGAACATTTGGAATTGCTTCCTGAAGATCCCGACAATCTGGACAAGATCAATGATTTTTATGATTACTTATTTAAGTTCAGCATTGACCTTGGAATAGGAATGGGCAAAAAAATGAGTATTGAAGCCATCCAAAATAGAAAAATCGATTTTGAAAAATTAAAGAAAATTGACCCAGATAGCATTGTTAACTACGATATTGAACCGACATTCATCACTGACTTAAGGGAGGCGATTATGAATGAAAAATAAGTCCAAGGACCTTCGTTACAAAAGGCGCCGTGCAAAATTGGAAAAATTAATGCAAGATCCTGAAAAGTTTCAGTCACTGATGGGAACTGAAATTACCGAAAAAGATGTTCCATTAGTTCATGAAATTGCCAGAGATTCACGTATAGAAGACTTGATTGAAAGATTGAATATTGACAAAGACAAATTTGAAAAGGCAAGAAAGAAAATCATCAAATTAAGTCCCAATTCAACCGAATGCCATATGACCTCAACCCTTTTTAGAGAGCATAACGGCAATTATCTTGTTGAAGACCTGTTATACGAGTATCATGACAGCATTCTAAAAGAAGGCCTTGCAGTTGGAGAGGCTTACGGAAATAAGTTTCTTCTTGAAGATATTCAAAGCAATCGTTTCACCAAAGAAGACCTAATGAAGATGAGCAAAAGGAAAATCGACAAATACTGCGATGAAGTAAGAGATGAGATTTAAGGGGATATTCTCAACCATCTTTTAAATTTAATTGTTTACATATGCAACATTTATATTATTGAAATCCTAATATAATTTTGAGGGATTCAAATGACTGATACAATTTTAGGTTTTGGAGCTATGAGACTTCCACAAACAGACGCCAATGACCCGGCAACTATTGAAATGGAAGAGTTTACACAAATGGTTGACTATTACATGGAACAAGGATTCGATTATTTCGATACATCCTATGCATATCATGGTGAAACATCAGAAGATGCACTTAAAAAGGCATTGGTTGAAAGATACCCAAGAGAGTCCTTTAGAATAGCAGATAAGATACCAACATGGCTACTCGCCAAGGAATCCGATAATAAGGATTTAGTAAATATCATGCTTGAAAGACTGGGAATCGAATATTTTGATGTATTATTAATTCATAACATCAACAAAGTGTTTATTAACCTAGCAGAAAGCACAAAGAGTTTTGAATACATTAAAAAACTTAAAGATGAAGGAAAAGCACTTAAAATTGGAATAAGTTACCATGACAAAGCTGATTTGCTTGAAGAGGTTCTTGAAAAATACTCCAACATCCTGGACGTTGTCCAAATACAGTTAAACTACATGGACTGGAATGACTTGAGAATCCAATCAAAGAAATTGCACAGATTATGTGTTAAATACGATGTTGAAATAATTGTCATGGAACCAATCAAGGGCGGAACATTAGTTAATGTTGCAGATAGTGTTAAAAAGCAGTTTGAAGAATATTCCGACAATTCAATTGCCAACTGGGCTTTAAGGTTTGCTGCTTCACAGGAAAACGTTTCAGTAGTTTTAAGCGGAATGAGCAATCTCGAGCAGATGAAGGAAAACTGCGAAACATTCAAAGACTTTACAGAAATTACAAGAGATGACCACAGATTTTTAATGAAGATGGCTCGTGAAATTAAAAAAACATTAGCAATTGACTGCAGCTACTGCGGATACTGTGTTAAAGAATGTGAAATGAACATTCCTATTCCTGATTTCTTTAACCTTTACAATAGTGAAAAGTTGTATTCTCTTGAAGCCAATTTTGCAAATTATGGAACTGCAGCAGCAGTCAATGCTCCTGCATCAGCATGTACTCAATGCAGAACCTGTGTTGATTACTGTACCCAGCAACTTGACATTCCTGAACTGTTGGTTGATGTTGCTGATTTGTTTGAACAATGATTTTTTTAGGAAAAAAATTTTCCTAACTTATTTTTCTATTTTTGTATTTTTTCAAAAGGACTTTGAAGTTTCCAAGAGTAATTATTAATGCACCTATTAAAAAGACATATAAACTATTCAATCCCAATAGTATTACCCCTGATCCGATAACTATAAACAGAAACATCATTAGTGCATCTTTTTTAGTTAAATTTATTCCATCATGGTAATATTCCTTATTCGCCATGATTGAGATATAGAATATGATTAAAGATATTATGATTAGTATTGAAGCGAATAAGTGATTAACTTCTCCGCTGTGAATAAGTTCAAATGCAACTGTGACCAGGTTAATGCTGATGATGATGAAATAATGGCTGAACATTAATCTTAGACTTCTCTCTTCCCTTAGATGATTCATCAGATGATGAATCTGAATTACATATGAGCCGAACATCGAAATGATTACAAAGAAAACCAAAATAGGTACGGGAGTTAAGTTGTTAATGTCAAAGAAGTGTGTCATGCCTACAATAGCTTCACCGAAAGTGATGATGGTGAGCAGTTCGAATCTTTCAACCAAGTGAGGGAAATTGATAATGTTCTTGTTGAATTTTCCACGTATGAAAAATGGCAGGAATGCTCCGCAAAGAACTGCAACTACATCCAGCCATATGACAATGTCTGAAAATCCGAATAGTATTGCAAGGATTGCTATGACATATATTGAACAGACAATTGACAGTATTGTTATTGAATTTCCTGCAGCTATCTTAATGGATCTTTCTTTAAATGCATGAACGGAATATAGAACAACAACCGTTAAAAGCATTATAAGCATTGATACATTGAAAGGCAAAAGCATCTGTTCCCACTGTGTGCTGATAGTGTTTGCCATAAAGATTACTGCAATCATGTTGATGCATGCCAACAGATATTCATGCCATTTCCACTCCCCATAACGGTTGACATAGTTTGTGAAATACAGCCATGCCTGCAGGATTACAAAAGAAGTGATAATGTAGACAAAAAAGCTGTTTGAAGAGATTATTCCTCCAACAGGCTCATTGACTAATGAAGTAAGCTGTGATATCGCATATACAAAAATCAAATCATAGAACAATTCTATCAGTTCAACATCTTTTTTAATTACTTTAACCATCCGTCATCAATCCCAACATCATGTCCAAATAAGTTCTTATCGATTAACTATTTAATATTGCATATTTTTATACATATTTATAACACTGTTATAAAAATTATTTAAAAAAAATGAAAGAAATAAAATTATTTATTTCTTAATTGTTTTTATTGCACTTTGTGCACCTGATTTTACAAAACCGCTTTCATCATCAAGCAATTTTTCAAGTGCAGGAATAGCTCTTTCATCACCTAAGTTTCCAAGTGCCCATGCAGCTGCTCCTCTAACTTTCCAGTCTTCATCACCTAAAACCTCAATTAAAGGTTCAACTGCCGGTTCACCCATACGTGAGAGTGCGGTTGATGCTTCTCTTCTAACCAATTTGTTGTTGTCATTTAAGGTTAAGATTAATGGGTCGATTGCTTTTGGATCATTAATTGCACCAAGCAATGTTGCTGCATTTAATCTGATTTGTTTTTTTCTGTGAGATAATGCAGAGATTAATGGGTCAATTGCTTCTTCAGCTCTTAATTCTAATTCTCCAACAGCATCTTCTACAACAAAGTCATCTTTATCATTCAATAATTCAATTAACTCATCGATACTTCTTTCCATTTTAATCCCTCATAGATTCAATAAGGTAAAACTACTATTAGTTTTGTAATTACTATAATATTAACCTTTATAAGTATAAATATATTTCGATAACATACGAACAAAATTTCAAACTAAAAACAAAATTGCATATATAGAATAATATCAATATTATTAATATATTAAAATTTTTAAGTGAATAATAATGTATGACATTGCAATAATTAGTGGAGACGGAATAGGAATAGAAGTAATGGATGCCTGCGAATATTTGCTTGACAAGCTAGATTTGGAATTCAGTTTCAAATACGGACAAGCCGGTTTTGAATGTTTCAACAATACTGGAACAACATTGCCTGAAGAGACAATAGACATGGCAAACAAAAGTGATGCAGTGCTCTTTGGAGCATCAACATCAACTCCCGGCGAACCCAGCCCAATAATAAACTTAAGAAAAGCACTTAACGTTTATGCAAACATCCGACCGATAAAATCATACAAAGGAGTCAAATGCATCCGTGACGATATCGATTTTGTAATTGTGAGAGAAAACACTGAAGGATTATATTCACAAAATGAATACGGTGATGAAGATAAAATGATTGCAGAAAGAGTGATTACCAAAAAAGCATCCGAGAGAATCTCAAAAGCCGCATTCAACCTATGCATAAAAAGAGGTCAAAGCAAAGTCACATGTGTCCACAAAAGCAATGTTTTAAAAAAGACTGATGGCGTTTTCAAGGAAAGCTTCTATAATGTAGCCAGTCAATACCCGCAAATCACCACAGAAGATTATTATGTGGATGCAATGGCAATGTATCTAATCACACAGCCACAGAATTTTGACGTGATCGTTTCAAGCAATCTCTTCGGAGACATTTTATCCGATGAAAGTGCAGGACTCGTCGGAGGGCTGGGACTAGCACCATCTGGAAATATTGGAGACCATAACGGATTGTTTGAGCCAGTCCACGGTTCAGCACCAGACATTGCAGGCAAAAACATTGCAAACCCCTGTTCAATGATATTATCAGCTTCAATGATGCTTGACTATTTGGGAGAATGGGAAATATCAAACAAAATCAAACAGGCTGTTGAGAAGGTAATAGCCGACTGCAAAATCAAGACTCCTGATTTGAGAGGAGATGCAACAACAATGGAAATGACAAAAGCTATTGTAAGAGAGTTGATTTAAATGTTGAATATCACCACTTTTTTAGATGCAAACTCAAAACGCCTAAACAAGGATGTTCTGTACAACCCAACAACAGGAAACAAATACAACTCCGGAGAGATACTATCAATCGTTTCTGAAATTGGACGCAAGTTAAAGAATATGGGAATTGATAAAGGAGACCGTATCCTAATCTATTTAAAAAATTCAGAAGAATACTTATTTTCATTATTTGCTATTTGGAGAATTGGTGCAATAGCCATTCCGACCAACAGAGTATTCACCAAAGCGGAACTGGAATACATCATTGACGATTCAAAAGCAGAACTAATCATTACAGACACAGAAGCGAAAGACTTGCTTGACATCAAGACATATGTTCCAAAAGACATTTCAAGCTTTAAAGAAAGTGAAGTTCTGCCAGCAGAAAATACTGATTGGGATGATTTATGCCAGCTACAATACACTTCAGGAACAACAGGCAAACCAAAAGGAGCAATGCTGACCCACGGAAACTACTTCACAGCAATTCATAACGAATGTGACGTATTAACATTAAAGCAGGATGACGTGTATCTTGGAATTTATCCAATGGCACATGTAGGCCTTTCATGGTCAATTGCAGCATTAAGAGCAGCAGCATACTATATCCTGATGGAGCAGTTTAACCTGGATGAATATCTGGAATTATGCAAATCCGAAAAAGTAACTGTCCTGACTGGAATGCCACCAGTAATACACTCCTTAACTACAATAGACAAACGTGAAGAATTAAAAACAGTACGTGAAATCGTATCAGGCGGAGGACCACTTCACAAAAAAATATGGAAAGATTTCCATCAAACCTATGCAATACCAATCATAAATGCATACGGATTATCTGAAACCATCGTAATCGGAACCGGAACAGTAATCCGACCGGAAGACTATCGTGAAGCAGACCGCTTTGAAAGCGTAGGTCATCCAGTATGTTTTTCAGAAGTAAAAATCGTTGATGAAGATGACCCAGATAATATTCTTCCGAAATATGAACAGGGTGAAATTGCACTTAGAGGCCCTGCTGTTGCAAAAGGATATTGGGGAAATGAAGAAAAGACAAAAGCATCCTTTTTAGATGACGGATGGTTTTTAACAGGAGATATCGGATATCTTGATGAGGACAATCGTTTATTCATTACCGACCGTAAGAAAGACATGATTGTAATGAGTGGATGGAAAATCTATCCGACTGAAGTGGAGGAAGTCTTGATAAAATATCCTGCAGTTAAAGAAATAGCTATTTTTAGCGTGAACGACTGTCACAGAGGAGAAATTCCAGTGGCAGCGGTTGTCTGGGAAAATGAAAGTGACAGTGAAGGATTAATAAAATATGCCCGTAAAAACCTGTCCCGATATAAGGTTCCTCGTGAAATCTATGATTTGGATGAACTTCCAAGAGTGAATGGATGGAAATTACTTAGAAGAGAACTGCGTAAAATGTTTAAGATTTAAAAAAATAGGTTTTAAAAGAATGAAGCTAGAATCAAAAGATTCTAACCACATTAATTCAACATAACTAATGAGTATTTCTCACATATATGATATCTATATCATATATATTTGTCCATTTTCGAATAAATATTAATAAAAATAAAAAAAATTAAAAAAGAGTAATTTAAACTCTATTTAAAAATCATAGTTCCAATACCATCAGTTGTAAAGATTTCCAATAGTAATGAGTGCTTTTTACGACCATCGATAATGTGACATGATTTTACACCATTTTCAATGGCTTTTACACAGGTTTCTATTTTAGGAATCATTCCTCCGGAAATAATTCCTTCTTCAATCAAGCCTGGAACTTCAGAGATTCTTATTTTTTGTATAAGGGAACTTGGATCTGAAGGATCCCTTAAGACACCAGGAACATCAGTTAAAATAATTAATTTTTCAGCATCAACTGCACTTGCAACTTCTCCTGCTGCAGTATCTGCATTTAAGTTTAAACTGTTTCCATCCTCATCAATTCCAACTGGAGAGATTACAGGAATGTAATCGTTATCTAAAAACATTTCAAGCAAATCAGTATTGACACAGTCGACTTCACCTACAAGACCGAGGTCAACAACTTCCTCATCTATTTTACTTGCTCCTTTCTTATGTGCAAATATTAAGCTTGAATCTTTTCCAGATAAGCTTATTGCTTCGCCGTCATGCTTGATGAGTTCGGATACGATTTCTGTTGATATTTTACCCACCAATACCATTTCGATTATTTCCATTGTTTCTTCATCGGTCACCCTTAAACCTTTGATGAATTTTGACTCTTTTCCAAGTTTATCCATTGATCTTGATATTTCCGGACCTCCACCATGTACAATTAACGGTTTCATTCCTACATATTTGAGTAATACTGTATCTCGTGCTGTAGAGGACTTTGCTTCATCATCCACCATTGCATGTCCTCCGTATTTAATTAAAATTTTTTTATCATGAAACTTTTTAATGTATGGTAAAGCTTCAATTAAAACATCTATATCTTTCATTTAATCACTACATTAAATATTTAATTTAATTATTTATAAGTTATGCAGTCAAAAATTGATTACAATACTATTTAAATATCCCTAAAATATAACAATTATTATGTCCGAGATGAATGATATTAAAAATTACTTGATTGAATTAGGTGCAAGCAAAGTTGGTTTTGCTGATGTTAATGGCCTTGCAAAGGAATTCATTGATTTGCCTAATGGAATAAGTCTTGTTTTAAAACTTCCAAAAGAAGCAATGGATTATCTTTATGAAGAGGATTATCAATCTTACTGGAAGACATTTCACCGCCAGATTGGAGAACTGACAAAAATTTCCCATAAAGGCGAGAGATACATTAAAAATCTTGGATATGATGCATTTGCACTTACAATGAAACGTAACGAGTGCGATATGGAAAAATTATTAAGCATATTACCTTATAAAACCATTGCAACAAAATCAGGTCTCGGATGGATTGGGCGCTCCGCATTATTTGTAACACCCGAATACGGTTCAGCGGTTGCACTTGGTGCAATTTTAACTGACATGCCAGTTGAGCACGGAACACCGATTACTGATTCTGAATGTGATGACTGCACCAATTGTCAGGACGCATGTCCTGTTGATGCAATTAATCCTCAAAAATGGAACGACAGACTAAACAGATCAGACATTATTGATATTGAAGCATGCAGCGAATACATTATTGACCAATATAAAGCAGGTCTTGGCTGTACAAAATGCATGCTTGAATGCAAGATTACTCAGGAATACCTAAATCGATTATAAATTCATCCCCTTCATCTAAAATAAGTTTTTTTGTAAAAATACATGTCTCCAAATATTCATTATCCTCTTTTTGACGAGCTAATGCAATATGTTCATCCAAGTATTTTAATGAAACATCCTTTAATTTTCCTTCATGAGTATCTAAATATTTATAGAAATCATCGAAATCAAAATCATATAAGAAATCCTCATAGAATTCAATCCAAGAAAATTCTTTTATATAATCTTTGCCTTTTTGAGTTATTTTGAATGTTTCCCCATAGGCCACATTATTATCTGCAAGTCTTTTTAAAAGCTCCGGTTTGTTACCTGTGACTTTAAGATTATTTTCTCTTAACAGTTCTTTCAGTTCATCTTTTTTAAACATGGATGCACTATTCATCCAATCAATGACTTCCCCTTCAGTTTTTATTAATTGGGAATTCAACATTAAACTGGTCAGCATGTTTTTAGAAGATATTTCTGATTCGATGAAATTCATAATCATCCCATAATTGGCTTCAGCATTTAATGAATCTAAAAATCGATAGATTTGCCTATCATAGCTTATAGGATAATCCTTTCCATATACAATATCATCTAGTTTATAATTATGGTTTAACTGAGCATCCTCAAAGAAATACTCATTATCTGATTCATCACCATATTCATTGGTCAAATCCATGAAATTTTCCATGAAATCATCATCATTCGCCATGGCATTTATTATTAAGTTCTGGAAATATTCAGCATCATCAGTCAATATGGCCTGCAAGACATTGTTTCCCAATTCTTCATTATCTCCAATCATATTGAAAAACTCATTAATAACTTCTGCCTCTTCATCATCACTGCCAAAATCACTTAATACTTCTTTGAATTCAGAAAAATCTTCGAATTGAGGAGGTTCATCAACTAATAATGAAATCAATCTTTGATCAACATTATCATCACTTAATTCACCTGCATCATATTCATCAGTTAATTGTTTTTTAAGACCTATTGCTTCCTCATAGGTTACAACACTTTCATTAACCATATTCTGCATAAACTCAGATAATCCTTCACCACGACCGACAATTTCATCAAATCCGAATTCAACTTGAGGCAATTCTTGTTTCAATTCAACGACCAATTCATCTAGTTCATCTTTATTTTTTGAGAAAACTATTTTAAGATTATCAAAATACTCTCCGTTTAATTCCTTTCGTGGCCCATTTTTTAATAAATCATTTTCAAGCAGATTATGGTAGATTATTTCATCACCGTCAACAAAAATTGTGGAGTTTATACTTAAATCATAGAAATTTGATGAACTCATTTCTTCATCATCAAGCTCACGATTTTTACTGGATACTGCATCAAAATCATCAAAATAAAAATCGATTGCACTTACAACAATGTCTTCACTGAAATTTTTAGCAAAAGCATAGCTAATTAACAGTTCAACAATATTTCTTGTAGGTTGCAATATTCCAAAATTAGAACTTACAAATAACATTTTACAAATTTCATTGAAGAATAATCTATTTCCTCTAAATTCCGGCAATATAAAACATTCAGACAATAATAATGCACTATCAAATCTTGTTTGAAATGTTGCAAAACCAACGACCTTATTTTCAAAAATTATCTCATCAAAAAAACTACATATTTCATTTTCAAGATAATATTCTTCATTTGCCATTGAATCAAGAATATAAGGATAATTTTGAAGAAGTTCCTCAGTGTCTAAAAAATCCCATTCATTTTCAGCACAAATCAATTCAGAATAATTTTCCTTACGAATAACATACTCGATATTTGACATAATCCACCAGCTAGTTAATTTTTCAGTTAAATCAATATATAAAAAAAATTGCTAATAAATATAATGAAAATATTAAAAAAAAGTTAGGAGCAAATACTCCTATAATCCGCATTTGAATTTGAATCTGTATTCTTGGTTAACAATTTCCATTCCTTCAAAGGATCCTTTGAGGATGTCTGCAACTTTTTGTAAGTCACTTGCAGTTATTTCACTACCGTTACCGATTGGTGAGAAAAATGTAATCTCATCATCAGTTATTAAGTAGTTTAGAAGTTTTGTATTTTCTTTTTGGTACTTTTCGACAATTGCTAAAATTTCTTCTTCAATAGCTTTATCTAAGTTTGCCATAATATCACCTTTAAAGATAATTAATTGTCAAAGTATTTAAAGTTTTATAATTGAATCTACATTAACGTTGAAAAAGAGTTGCCCAAACATTAATCTTTTAATTATTTAAAAAATTCAATTAATTAAAATATAACATAACAAGTTAAGTATAAAAATAATTTATTGTTTAATCAAGTAAACGCCAGTTATGAAACTCCACAATATCAGAGTATAAACTGAAAGCCTCTCAAGCACCGGCATGAAAGCATTTTCCATGTTGAAAAACATTATCCAAAAGACTACAAGCCCAATAACTCCCAAAATTAACGTTTCCTTTTGATACAAGCTGAATTTACCCATTGATTTTGAAATTAAAACCAATAATATATTTCCTCCAAGAATTGCCATAACAGCCCCCAACGTATGGTATCCTGAAGTCAACGGATTGCCCCCATGTATTAAGGCAACAATAATGACACCGATTGAAGTGATTAATGTAAAAATATAAAAAATAGTTTTACTTTTAACAATATAATCTTTAAACTTATAAAAATTACCAAAAATCAGTGTTAAACCTATTATAATAAAAGCAGAATTCATAAGCCATGACAATGGCGAATTTACATTTGGTATTCCAAGCTCAGAAATGGTATGGAAAATATAAGTATTAAAAAAAGAAGCATTGAAAAAAGTTGCGGAAATAGCTTCAGCTAGAACATAGTACAAACTGCCAATTAAAAAAACAATTCCAACAACTTTAGACTTCATTTAAATTCCAAATTTCTTATTGAAGAATTTTTCTTTCAAATCAAAATTCAACTCTTCAAGGTTAGCGCCTTTGATTGCCTTTTGTAATGTTTTAAAAGCAGTCTTTTTAGGCACAGTAGTATTTTTAATATGGGATTTGTTCCAGATTTTGTCAAATCTTTTCTTTAAGCTTCCCATGTCAAGGTTTTCAACTACATTTTTAAGATTAACTACATTAGCTTCATTGATTACATCATAACCTGCATAGGTTTGAGCATCCATAACGATAGGGTTTAATCCTAAAATGAATCTTTGCAAGTCATAATCCATGAAGGACTCATAATCCCCTGCATATGCATAAACATGTGCTTTTGCAGACAATGCGTCAATGAATACCAGAAACTGATTTGCCATCAATGCCCTTGAAATTATTTCATCACAGAATTTCAATCCTGTTTCTATATAATCATCTGCTGAGTTTGCAACATAGGTTTCAAAATCCTCAAATCTGAATGCAACAAGGGAAAACATATATAAGTCTATCCAAACGTTTTCATCAAGGAAATTTTTAGCTTTTTGAGTTAATTTTAAATCATTGGATTTATTGAAATCATCCAATGAACCGTCACTTTCTGCATCACCATTCAATACCGGCAGAACTCTTTCAATCAATTCCTGTTTTTTACCTGAAACTTTTAAACCGTTTTCTCTTAAAATGTCTTTTAGTTCTGCAACTGTGTATTTTTTGGAAATCTCCTCAGCAGTCAATTTTTCACTGTCATCTGCGGCTATTTCACCTAACTCTCCTTCAAGATATCCTTCATCAGCCAAATATTTAATGCAATCCTGTGCGGAAGGAAATGTTCCAAATTGTCCTTCCTTCAAAATATCATTAAGCTCATAACCTTTGTTTAAATAATTCAATACATTGAATATTTCTAATTTCTGTTCACTCACTTAAACACCTTTTTTGCTTTTTTAGCAATATAAATCACAACATCATGAAATTTTGAATTTATGTGAATTTAAAAATTAGCTAAAAACTAATAACAGTAATACTTTATTGTTTGATTAATTTAATACTTTGCACATTTTTTACAAAAATAACAATTCTAAAACAAAGAAAATCACTATTATCAGGAAACATATGACAAATACAATTTGATATTTCAAATTTCTATTTTTTATCAACAATACCGCTAAAAATAAAATTAAAAATAAGTTGAAAATTTGGAAAATATCAATCATCAAAAATCACACCATCATCCTTTTTGATAGAATACTATAGACATGCCTTGAATCCTTTTTCTTACTAGGATATGTTTTTGCAAAGATTTTAAGTAAATCCTGAATACTGGAATCCGGATTTTCACGGATTAACTCTTCGCAAATATTTTGAAGACTTTTTGGCGGAATTTTAGAATCCCAAACTTCCATAAAAATATTCTTGATTCTGCGACGGGTTCTTGGATCTTCAATCTGCTCATATGTGAACTCCTCTTTCAGCTGATGATTTACATATCTGACATAATGGGTTTCATCACTTTCATAGATTTCACGAACCTGAGTTCCGTATTCATCAAAGTATTTTTGAATTTCCTTGACAATGAACCTACGGGGCACTGAATCCAAAGTTTTAGCCTCGATTTCAATATCTTTTGGTTTGATTTTCAAATACATTTGCCCGCCGTTTGAATGCTCACCGTTAATTACAACTCCTTCGATAACACGTCTTCCATTATACTCAGCGTATTTTTCATTTAGCCTCTGCAATAATAACTTCACTTCATTTAATGCATCAAATAATGTTGGAAATGTCTCATTGCATGAAACCTCATAATTTTTAAGCCTTTGATTGATACCGCACCATCTAATTGAAAAGGAATTATCAAACGGATACTTCTCTATTGTAAATACTGTATCCGGAGTCTTGAAATTATCCAAATCAGAATAACATTTAATTGCTATGTAGTTAAGAAATGATTCATCAACATATGCGCCGATTAAGCTAATGTCGATGTATGTGTCCATATGAGCAATCTCATGCTTATTCAATATGCCGTACAACTCAAACATCAATGTGTCATTGGCATGGACATTGTCTTTGTAAAATTCTTCAATTGCCTTTTTATCAACTAATGAAAACATTTCACGGACATGTTCATCAGCCACCTCTTTTCCACGAGTTTTTGGAATGATTTCAATGATGTTTCCCATTTCATCCTTCAATGCATAAACTATAAGGCATGTCCCATCGAGTTTTTCCTGACAATGGTAAATTATGCTTTCATCATCATCTTTAAGTTGATGTCTTCTGTCCCAATAATGGATTTTTGGAAATGACTGTATGAACTGCTCACAATCATAGCTTTTTCCTGATTTTTCAGTTACATGAGTGATAACCATTGATCCCAAATGTTTGTTGGGTTTTCTTGAAATATATCCCTCAATGACATTTCCTTTAGGAGTCTTTGTTTTAAATTGGCGCAAATGTTTAGGTTTTACATTGTTTTCAAAATATTTCTCGCAAAGTTTTTCTTTCATAAAATGACCTCCGAACTGACCAATTGTGAATAAATTGTTATAAAATTTTTTGCTTTAAAATCAAATTTGAAATATATACATAATCTAATCAATCAAATTAGAATTCAATAAAGCAATTTTATTTAATAAAGTAATATGCATCGCATAGTATATAAAATAAGCAGTTATAAACGAGAACAATTTTTCAAAGTGAAAGCAATTTTATAAACTCACAGCAATATTTCAAACTGGGAGCAATTTTTCAAAATGAGAAAATTTAAAAAAAAATTAATGAAAATGGCTAATGCATCAGTTGCTTTTCAACCAATTCCATCATAGGTTTTACATCATCTGAGAGATTAATTTCAGAAATATTTTTATTAGACTTCTTTTTGGAAGCGTAATATGCCTGTGCAAAACTCATGCTAATAAAAATAACTCCATCAAAATCCATTGTGAAATCAGATTCATTTTTCTGATTTATTTTATTAAATAAATCTGTAGCGGATTTATTAAAATCCAAGGCACGATTTATTTCATCTTTAAGTTTAATAATCATAAGTTGCACCATCATATTTATAATTATTTAATTTTTGAGGCTCAAGTAACTCATAAATATTTTGAACTTCAAACTTATTTAATCTTATTGAAACTAAAGTTCCATCAAAGCCGTATTCATCATCAAAAGAATAATATCTATAGTTCTCACCACAAATATGCAATCCTGCATTCCTAGACACTATTAAAATTTCACCCCCATTTCCTTCTGCTATTAATCTGACGATTGTCCTCAAACCATTTCCCATTTCATAATCATTATTAGAAACTGTTGAAAAAACTCCTATTGCCATTTCAAGAGCTTTACAATCATTGTCAAAGGAGACACTGGACTCTTCAAATAATCTAGGAATAGATAATCCATCATCAATTACACACAAATCAAGTTTTTTATAATCCTCATACAGTTTTGCAAAAATATAACTTTGACCACCATTTATTTCAATTTTAGAGTGGTCATACACATTATTGGCCAACTCTGAAATTGTATGCCTTAAAACAAAATAACTACCATATTCTGAATCTAGATTTTCTACAAAATTTGTTAAAAAATCAGTTTCATCACTTTCAACTCTAGATTTAGGCAATTTAGAGAAAAACACGTCGTTATTTAAAATATTTCCTAAATATTGAAATGCATTCTCACCGTTAAATATTTTAAGATTATTATTTTTACATTCACATAACAGTGGTAGTACAGTCGCTGGATTAAGTTCAACATCTTTCAAATCAATTGTTCCATTACTTTCATGTTTAATTATTTCTTCAAATTCTTTATAATTATCAAATAGATTTTTAAGTGCCATTAAAACACCTCACAAATATTCAATAATTAACTTGAATGTGAAAAAATCCGGATTTAAACAACATTACAGTTAACAAAATCAATTTAGTAAAAGAAGCATATAAAATAAGCAGTTTCAAATGAAAGCAATTTTACGAAGTGATAACAATTTTTCAAACTCATACAATTAAATTTTAAAAAAAAAAAATAAAAAGATTATGGATTGCATGCCTCATCAGCCGCACCCATAACTACAGTTACTTCATCAGACAGATTGATTTCAGATATTTTTTTATCGGAATCCAGTTTGGCAGTGTAATATGCCTGTGCAAAATTCATTGTAACGAAAATTACTTCCTTAAAATCAATTATGAAGTCATCTTTTGGTATTTTATTTAAAATATCAATCAGTTCAATAGCGTCATCACTAGATTCCAAATGAGTACCAAATTCAGCACCAAGATTAATAATCATTTTAACACCTACTTTAATATTTAAAAATCATCATTTATAAAATTAAGAATATGTGCAAGTGTCCGAAATGTGAGAGAAAATTAGTTAAAGTATTCCATGATACAACAGATGAACTGGCAATTGCATCGTTTAATGGTGAAATAATACTTGGAAACTGTTGTGAAAGCGAATATAACTACTATTGTGAATATTGTGATGAGTTTTTCCAGTTATAGTCCCAATATCTCCCTGTCCGGATCAGCATTTTTGAATAGATTTATCTTTACATCCTTGTTCCAGGTGAATTTCAAAAGCCCCTCATGAATATTGCTTAAATCCTCTTCACTAAATCCTTCAAGATAATAGATTTTGCCGGTAACACCAACATTCATCAGAAATCTCAACATGTTATTGTAAACCATGATGGAATGAGGCCCATATACTATTATATCATCTGTAATGTATTCAATCAACTGTTTAAGCTCTAAAAAATCAGGTTGAATTACTTCCACATTACAATTTGGAAATTTTTCACTTATTATTCGTTCATAATCCATATAATCACCATTATTATAACAACCTTCAATCATTTTGGTTTTTGTTTTAACAACACTAAAAATATTTTGAAAATCCTATAATTTAAATTCAGAATAAAAAATTGTATTAACTCTGTAAAATTGATATAACTAACTTAAATTGATTTAATTAATAACTTACTAATTTATAAATGATTAAAATAAATATAGACAATACAAATTAAAATTAGTGAGGTTTTAATATGAATGACAACGATTTTAATATAAAAGCTAAAATTATTAAAGAAACATTTAATGATGAAAGACGAATCAAATGCAGAACTCCAAAGCATGAAAGGGAACTTGATGAAAATGTTTATCCCGGCGGAGACATTTTTACAACAGAAGAAGGAGAGTTCATTGATTTTGAGTTTCAGATTAAAGATTTTGATGAAGTTGAACTTACAAAATATGTTGAGTTTGCTGAAAATCTCTATGAAAAACATCAAAAAAAGGTTTCCGTTTATATTCTCTGTCCAAAAGACATAAACGTTACTGTAAAAGAGTGCCCAATAAAATCAGATGCTGAGTTTACCATCAAGCTTGCATGCAATCAGGAAGACTTATGCCACATGATTCTTAGAGTGATTAAAAATAAAATCAAAAATCATGAAGGCTTAACTGGAGAGGATTTTCATGTTCTTGCAAATCTTCCTGTTAAATGCGCCAAAAAAGACAGAAATTACTTTAGATTGGAATATTTCAGAATAATTAATAGATATTTCTATTAATTATTTATTCCATTTTAGAATGGTTTTTCCAAAGTGTGAAATGTAATCCTTGTCAAATGCCTGCCTTAAGTCATTTAAGTTATTTATTTCACATACGTTTGTCACTAACTTTTCTAAATATTCAAAAAGTTGAGGATTCTGTTTTAGTGTTTCGACAACCCCAATAAAATCTTCCCTTTCAGATCTGCTGTTTCCCTGAATGGTCAATCCCTTTTCGAGAACCATACGGGTATTGATTGGTATCGGATATTCGCTGACTCCGAATAGATTGATTGTTCCCTGAGGATTTATCAAATCGATTATCTGTTCAATCGCTGATTGGGAAGCACTTGATCCTACGCATTCAAATGCATGGTCAACTGTCAAATCATCAGGAACGTTATGTATCTGATATACTTCATCAGCAAATGAGAAAAGGTTTAGGTTTTCAAGGTGTTTTCCAAAGACTATTACTTTTGAATTTGGAAATTTCTGCTTTAAAAACAGTGCTGCAATAAAACCGAGATTTCCATCTCCCCAAACTCCCAATATATTTTTTGGAGTGACTGCGATTTCTTCAAACTTGCTTATTCCCTGATAAGCCACGGATATCAATTCGATGAATGCTGATACATACGGATTGAATTCATCAGGTATTCTTACAACGCGAGTGGAATCCAGTTTCACCAAATCAGATGTGAATCCGTCAAATCCGCTTCCTCTGAATTTGGATTTATAGGAGTAATTCGGTCTGCAAATATCTTCACCCTGAGGAGTGTTGGGAATCATTACTACTTTATCCCCTGATTTGAATTGCCCTGAATTATCATGAACCACTTCACCTATCGCTTCGTGTATCAGTGCCATAGGTAATTTTTTTTCCAATACATCAGCAGGCCTTGAACCCTGATAGTATCTTTGGTCGGCCTGACAGATTGACAGATAAGTCGGTCTTACAACCACACCATTCAAATCTATTTCATCAATGGCTTCCTCAAAGAATTTAGGTGTTTTGAGCCTATAAACAATGTTAATCATGTCCATCCTCAAGTATTGTATTTGCTAATTTCAAATCATATGGATATGTAATTTTGATATTTGTCACTTCACCCTTAACTAGATGTACATCTTCATCTTTAAGTGTAAAGATTTTACATGCATCTGTTAGAATATTAGTTTCAGCTTCTGTTAAACTTTTGATTAAGTTAAAAAGTTTCTTTATATTGAAGCTCTGAGGTGTTTGGCCTTGGTAATAATAATCTCTCACAGGGATGCTTTCAATAGTCTCACCATTCACACTTTCAACGATGGTGTCAGTGGCAGGTATTACAGTATCACATGCCCCATATCTTTTTGCCGCTTCAATATTGTCTTCAATGATTCTGTGAGTGACAAAAGGACGTACGGAATCATGTGTAAGAATTATTGAGTCATCATCGATTCCAAAATTATCATCGATATATTGAATACTGTTCATTAAGGTATCATTTCTGGTTTCACCACCTTCAATAACTATAATGTCATCATTATCCCCAATATATTCATTAATTAGATTAACAGTATGATTTATAAAGTTTTTTGGTATTAACACAATAGTTTTATCAATATTTTCATTGATAACAAATTTTTCAATTGTATGAATTATGACAGGTTTGTTTCCGAGAGTCAAAAATTGTTTTGGAGTATCTGTACCTCCCATTCTGGAACCTATTCCCCCTGCCAATATTGCTGCAAAAATCATTAATATTTCTCCTACATCAATTATGAAATTATAATATACTAAATAATAATCTTTTAAAAATAGTATTTAATGATTTTTAATTTAAAAAAAGTTTTTGAGAGTATTAAACTCCCAATTAAAAAAAGTCATTCCTTTTCAAACATGATTAAAAAGTGAGATTTGCCTTCAGGAATATCTTCACCAATCTCCTCATTGAGATATGTCTTTTTAAGACCATGATTAGCAAATAATTTTTCCAAATCCTGCGGTGAAGATCTCATCTTAGTCGGAGGTCCATTAGGAACATCCCATGGTTTATAATCCATGATTGCTATTTTTCCATCGTTTTTAACAATTCTTGCAAGTTCACTTACCGCTTCATCTAATTTCCTTGATGCTTTAAATCCGTGGAAAACATTGACCATCAATATAACATCAATGGATTCGTCATCAACACCAGGAATTCCTTCGGTAATGTCTGCTTCAATATTAATCAGGTTTTCAACATTGTTTTCCTGCTTGTATGTTTCCATATCCTCAATTGAAGCGTCATAGATATCAACTGCATAAACTGTACCTTTGTGATTGTAATCCTCAAGAACTTTTATTGCATTGTGGCCATCACCACATCCTGCATCCATAAAGACCTCATCACCTTTTAAATTCAATTCCTGAATGATTTCATCAGAATCCAAAAAATTTGCACTTGAAAATCCATGAGCTCTATGTCCATTTTCAGGCATCTTCATTATTATCACCTAAGTAATAATATCTAAAAAATAGTATTTAATTATTGTCAATGTGAAAATTAGTAAATAACACTTAAAAATAGTTAAAAATAAGAAAAAAAAGTTATAAGAGGATTATTTTTTCCAGGTTTGTTTTACTCCTCTTCCTCTTTTACTACCAGGTTTAGTATAACTTCTTTTTTGTCTGGTTCTTCTGTTAGTTCCTTTAACTTTTGCCATATTTTCCCCTCCTTAA
>NZ_JAFUHT010000071.1 GCF_017468685.1 Methanobrevibacter sp. | reverse complement strand
TAACAATGACTTTTCAGGAAACCGTGTAATCACAATATTCGAGTATGGTCTGGAGCATCAAAGTGATGAGGTTGACGGCGGTGATCCGTTTGTATATGTTCCGCCTGAAAACGTAAACGGCAGAACCAATGTAATCAACGGAAGCGGCATTGCACCTCAAAGGCCGGGATTTCCTGGTGGTAATCCTTTGATTCCGGGAAACAATGGCGGTGGCTCAATAAACACCGGGGGCAATAGTCCTGGCGGATTCAATAGTCCGGATGCGGCTGATGGTGACAATGGATATAACGGTTTTCCGGACCTGAGCGGTGACAATGGTGAGAGCCTGTCACGCAAAACAAATCAGGGCAATAATGTTAAAACCGTGAATTCATTCAACAACGAAGGTAGTGCCGATAATTCTTATAATAATCTTGTGGCAACATCAAATTCAACTTCTAGTGATGCTCCAAGTGTTGATGGTGTGACTGTCAGTGGCAGGTCTTCCAGTGCTGGTTCATCTGCCGGTGCTGCCGGAAGCAGCGGTGCATCACAGGATGTAAGCAAGGCTTATGAGATTACCAAGAATATTGTGGAAAACGGTCCTGATGATATTTTGAAGTTCATCGCACTTGCAGTTGTTTGTGAGATATTGCTTGTTGTCGGATACAGGAGAAAGGAAAGTGAAGACATTACAGATTAACTGCCATTGCAGTTGATCTCTTTTTTTATATTTTTCAAAAGCATCGAATAATTGATTATACGATTAATCAAATACTTACTTTTATTATAAACTGTTATTTTTATCAACACTTTGTTTTATTATTTTGTTTGTCATTTTCAGGTTACATGTTTTCAGGGGTGTTGATGTAGATGTCTGTGTGTAAAATTAAAAAAATCATATGATTGGATTTTCATAATGTTTTTTTACTCAAAATATAGATATTTGAAATTATCATAATCTTGCCAAAAATTACCTTATGAAAATTCATAAGGTTACCTGAAATTACTAATTGGAAAATCATTTACTTACCACTTTTTTAAAACAAATCTTCCGAATCAATAAAATTATCGCATATCATTAAAGCTTGATTAATGAATATAATTAAATTTTAGGGCTTTAAAAAGTATTTTTAATAAAATTAATGACCCAGTTTATGATTCTTTGAAAATGGAGGGGTTTTCTTTAAATTTAGTGTTTGCAATAATGTGGTGATGAGTAAATTTATATACTATAAAACATTAAATTTTTAGTAAATAAAAGTAGATAATCGGATTTTCGATTACTTACCACTTTTTTGAGGACAAATTACAAAAATACTGTATGTTCATCACCGGTAATAAAATTTGCTTTTTTGTTTTCAAGACAAGCTCTGATTTTCATAAAACATAAAGATTATAAAAAATTTTCATGTTTCTTATGTTTTTAAAAATCATGGAGATTTTCATGACTAATTTCTTAACGGAAATTATTGTTAATGTAAACACCCGCAGAATCATTGATTTCATTAATGATAACTATTTTTGAAGTGGGACTTTTATTGCAAAACTAATCGCCAAAACCCCTCCTTTAGAAGTTGGAGATGCATTTTTGAAAAAAATGTAGGAACTGCCTACAGAAAAAGATAAGAAGTTTGTAAGATAAATAAGAAATCAAAGAGTTGCCTTATTCTGAATTGTCAATCCTAATTAATTAACTCTGATATAAAACATTGATGAAAAGCAATACTTCATCTGAAGTAAATTTCATAGTTTGAGCAAATCTGCTGTATTCTCTGTCTGTTTTCAACTTCATGTTTTGATTTGTAGTAAACTTCTGTGAAATAGATAATCTTGTGTTTTCTGCTTAATATGAAAATAAATCTGAATTTGGATCTGTTTCCTTCAGGAATTGATTTGCAACGGAATTTTTTAATTTTGAAAACTGGAAATTTGACTTGAGAACCCAATCCTGGGATTTGCAGGTATCTGTCTTGAGTTAATCTGTGGTCTCCTCTTTCTAAATCTAGGAGCAATACTTTTTTCAACCTTTCAAAGTCCTCTTCAAGCGTGGAGCATTTTTTGGCAAGTTTCTTCAATTCCTTATCGAATTTAGGATAAGTTTTAATGGTGTATTCAGTTGTCATATTCTCTAACGGTGTATTCCGGGTCTCTGTAGAAGACATATTCGTAGTCCAACTCTTCATTGTCTTCTGCAATCATCCATGGCATGTCCCCATGAGAGTATGCACTGACTTCTTTTGCAGACATGTCACTTATTTTATCAATGACTTCGTTAATGACGCCGAGCTCTTTAGTGTTTAGCAGGGACAAGTCTGGAACTTCCTGCAGGTAATGTTTGTGAATTGTTGTTCCAAAGTATGGTTTTTTTTCAATTTTAAGTAATCCTTCATCAAGCATTTCATCAATTACTTCATCAATATGGTGTGGATACGGACCTCTTTCATATTTGATGTAGGTTTCATTGGTTATTGCAGTTTCATATTTTTCATAGTAATTGAAATCTGAAAAATATAATAATTTGCAGATTAATGTTTTTCCTACATTGGCCTTATTTTCGCATCGGTTGATGACATATGAAAGAACTGTTTTGAATTTTTCTTTATCGAATTCCATCATGAATCATCTCTAAAATATTATTTGTAATGTAGTGTTTATCTAAATTTCTATTGACAGTTACTCTTTTGTCTGTTATGATTTAAATGTTTATGCTTTTACAAAGTTAAAACAATTTTTATGGGGTGTTGTAAATCAATTCAAGTTCGGCAGGGTTATGTGGAGGGTTTGTAGGTTTCACCAATTATTTTTTGATAGTACTTCACTGATTAAACTGGTTATCATCATCTTTTTGAAAAAATTAATAATTTTCCTCATAAAATCAAAATATTAAATAAATAACTTATCATACAAACTAAATTCTCATATTTTGAGATTTAATGAAAGTATTTCTAATTTTAACAGTAATGTGCAGGATTCATTTAAAATAACTTATTCATATTCAAAATTGGTGATTGGGGCAATAAGTAAATTTATATACTATAAAACATTAAATTTTAGTAACTAAAAGTAACTTTATTTTAAGGAGGTAATTTAGTTGGCATTTAGAGATTATTTCAGATTTAACAAAGACAAAACAACATTTATTTTTATAGGTGGAAAAGGAGGAGTTGGAAAAACTTCAGTATCTTCTGCAACTGCATTGTGGCTAGCAGAACAAGGTAAAAAAACATTGATTGTATCAACTGACCCTGCTCATTCTCTATCTGACTCTTTAGAAGTTCCAATCGGAAGTTATCCACGTGAAATAAAAACCAATTTATTTGCTGTAGAAATTGATCCTGATGTTGCAATGGCTCAAAAGCAAGCTCAATTGGAAGCTGAAAAAGCAGCAAACCCTGATGATAACGGAGGATTATTAGGAATGGATTTCTTATCTGATCAGCTAGACATGGCATCATCTTCTCCGGGAGCTGATGAGGCAGCAGCTTTTGAAATGTTCATGGCTGTAATGAATTCCGAAGAATATGATGTAGTAGTATTTGATACAGCACCAACAGGTCACACTTTAAGATTATTGTCCTTCCCGGAAGTAATGGATTCATGGGTTGGAAAAATGATGATGCTTAAGGCAAAACTGGGAACTGCAACTAATGCTCTTAAAAAAATCATGCCGTTTATGGATGCAGTGGATGATCCACAAACTTCAGAAGACTTGAAAAGAACCAAAGAACAAATCGACAAGGCAAAAGAAGTATTGTCTGATCCGGACAGAACAACTTTCAAGATGGTTGTCATTCCAGAAGAGATGTCAATTTATGAATCAGAAAGGGCTTTGGAAGCACTTGGTAAATATGACATCACTGTTGACAGCGTTATCGTAAACCAGGTAATGCCTGATATCTGTGACTGTGATTTCTGTCACTCAAGACATAAATTACAGCAAAAAAGATTGGCGTTAATCGACCAGAAATTTCCAAACCAACACATTGCTGAAGTGCCATTATTCAAGGATGAAGTCAAAGGTCAGGAAAAACTTTTAAACCTTGCTCATATATTGTATGATGGTGAAGACAACGATGAGGTTGTCCAAGAAGCTATACAATTATAAAAAATTAAAAGTTAAAAAATTAACTTTTAATCATTTTTTTTACCGAAAAACCATCTACAACCAAATAAAATAAAAATCAATATCAAAGTGAATGTTGAATCTATGATTAATATTTTGTCGTAGAAGACTTCACAGATTATGCTTGCAAAATAAAAGATTGAAAATACAATCAGCAATACATTCAGTATTTTGCATATCTTTTCATTTTCATATTTTTGCTGATATTTGAGTAGGATTCCACCTATTAAAACAATCAATATGCAAACTATGAATAATATGTGAATGAACAGCGGAATGTCCAATGTTAATGCACATAAGAAATATGCTAAAACAATTATAACAAAAAATATTATTTCATTTTTTTCCATAATCTTGCTCCTGTCTTTTATTTACTTTTCCAATACTTCGGAGGCATTGAATATAATGAATAGTAATCATCATCGAAATATTTGTAGGTTTCTTTTTTAGTTAATTTTTTAACATTGCCCTTACTTATATATAGCGCATTTTCCCTATCAAGTGAAAAATCTTTTTTGATAGGAACTTCAACATAATCATATCCTCCTTTACCGTTTGGAATATTGTATACCTTTTTTTGCTGGAATAATCCTGGACGAGTGAAAGTTATGGTGTCCATCAGACCATGCCAATCGCTTTTATCTTGTTGGGATCTATAACTGGTTCCAATGTCTTGCATTTTAAGTGCAAATCCTAAAAGGCCATAAGCCAAACCACCGGCTCCTTGTGCAGAAGCGCCTGCTGCACTTAATATATATGGGAGTGTTTTATGTGCCAATAATCCAAGTTCATATCCTGCATTTTTAAAATAAGGATATGTTAAAGGATTTGTTATGAAAAGTCTGAAAGCGGTATCACTCAATTTATTCACGATATTATTTCCAATCTGATTACATGAACAGCAGTCGTTTGTTGTTTTTACAGTTGCACCTTTATAGTAAAATCCATTCTCTTTCATTATAACATTTACAACGCCTGTTGTTTGATTTAGGATAATATTTGTTGTTGAATTTTCCATTTGTATTAAAGCTAAATCCTCATTAAAAATTAAGCTGTAACTGTTAAAATTCTGGAAAATATTTTCCAAAGAATTGGTACTATTTTCAATGAATAATTCTTCTACAGGGGATAATGCTATATTTTCTAGTTCAGGCAGTCCTAAAGAGTTAACTAATTTAAACAATTTAATTTTGTTGCTGTCCTTTCCATTAACTTTCATGCCCATGTCCGCATTTAATATGTGTATGTAGGTATTGTCAAGATTGATTCCTCCCAATATAGTGGTAGTTCTATCTCTGTCCCAAGTTACATCATATTCTTTTGAATAAGCATTAGCAATCTCATCAGCCATCCATGCTGTACCCAAACTTGCCAAATACATTCCATAAACATTCATTATACCAATTCTTGATAAATATCCGGAATTTACTTTTAACCATTTATCAACTGTTTCCTGTTTTACTTTTTTATTGATTATTGCAAATGATTGAAGTACTTCAAAGCCTCTTAAAGGTTGATATAGTTCACTATTTCCATAACTTATATATTCTCTTTTTTCAAGCTCTTCAACACCATTGACTATAAGTTTGGTGTTGATGTCCTCTTTTGATATGGAAGGCATAATCTGATTTTTGGAGGCACTGTATTCAACGGTCTTTCCTGTATTTGTGAATTTGATTTTATCTGCATTGTTCATTGTTAATTGATCGTAGTTGTTATAGTTAATTTCATAAGTGTTCTTATCATATAATTTTCCCAAATTTGTTCTAAGGCCCGTTTCATCAAAATAATTCGTATAAAACATTATTCTTGCTTTTATCATGTCATTTTGTATATATGTGAAGATTTCAATATCGTCCTGGTATTTATTCATCAGCAAGCCAAACATGTCCGAATCCAATTGTGTTGTACTTCTGAATTCAATTTGGGTGTAATCTGATATTTTTGAAATTAAAATCCCGTCTCCTTTCAGATTGTCTTTATTATAATCACTTTTGATAGCGCTTCCATCAAAAGGTACTAAATATGTTTTATAGCCAAGAACATTTGAATCAATATTTGGCAGCGGAGTTTTTGAGAACAAATAATGTTTTGTTTCACTGATGTGTATTGCAAAAACATCATTTTTAGGAAGTTTTATTATGCCGTCAGTTCCTTTTTTTACTGTATAAGCGGAATTGTGAAATGCATAGGGTACTGTAACATTGACATAATCCGGAATCATTGAGATATGACTGAAGGAGCCATGTTTTTCCCCTTCATTTACAGTAAGTCTATTGGTATTTTGAAGCCCTTCATATTCAGTAGTAATGGAGTATTTTCCTTGAGGTAAATCTATTATCTGTGTTGCAATACCGTTTGAATCACTTTTTGGTGTGTAAGTTTTACCATTCACTTTTAAAATGACAATTTTATTGGGTGAAGCTTTTCCATTGCTGTTTAATACCTTAACAGTAAATTTACTCCCATCTCCTTCTTTCATTGTCAAATCACTAGTTTGAAGAATTGAATAAATCAATATGGTATTTGACGCTGTTTCTGAAGTTTTTGAATTTATTGAACTAATACTGTACATTCCAGGTTTTAAATCTATGTCTAGCTTTGCAACACCTTTTTTATTTGTTTTTACGGTGTATTGTTTACCGTTCAATTTGAATTTAACTGCACTATTTTTTAATAGCTTCCCTTTTTTATCATAAAAAGTTGAGTAGTATGCAGCCTTATTTTTATAGTATTTAACTAAATTTCCACTTTTTATGGTACTTTTGACTGTAATCGTATTTTTAACAAATGTGGCATAATATTTGTTTGATCCAGAAAAGCTAGTCACTATGCTATACTTTCCATTATTTAAATTTAGGGTCAGTGAAGCTTTACCTTTTGAATCGGTTGTTTTTGTATAGGTTTTTCCATTAATTCCAAAAGTAACTTTAATTTTTTTAACTGCTTTTTTTGAAGAATCCTTTACTGTGACTGTAAACTTACTTCCATCTTTATAGTGTATCTTCATATCAGAAGCTTTGATGCTGATTTTGGATTTGGCTGATTTAATAGTACCTGCGACATTTTTACTTTTTCCAACTTTCGCATTATTTGTGAGACTTTTCTCAAGTATTTCTGTATTGTTGATATGCAGTTCTAATTTTTCATTATTCTTATCACTTGCCTTTAAAGTATTGTGATTATTAACACTTATCTGACAAATGTCATCATCTGGTTGTTCAATTGTTTTTTCTAATGTTTCATTATTGTTATCGGTCGCTGATACGACACCAATAAGTAAAAATAGTAATATAATGAAACATATGGTGTTTATTTTAATGTTCATGATATCTACCTATTCATCATTTTTTGTCTAAACGACGATTAAAGTATGATATCTAGAACATATAAACTTTAATTTTAAAATTAAATAGTAAATGACTTTTAAAATGAATTTTTGACATCAATTTTACGGATATATGACAATTATACACATATAAGTAAATTCACTATTGGCAATGTCATTTAATGTGGCTTCAACAATTTTCTCATCAGGGTAACTTAAGCGTTCACAAACCACAACTTTTCTGTTAGCTTCAACACCATTATCCAGTAAAAACTGTGCCATGTCCTTCACTTTTCTTGAAGGAAGTGCAATTGTTATTTTTCCATTGTTGATAACTGGTAAAATCTCTTCAATATTTTCTCTACCATGAAATGTCATTACATTTGCATTGTCCCATTGAATATGACATTTGGCGGCAGCAAGCTGCAGAGAACTTATTCCTGGTATCACTTCAATATTTTCTTTAGGGAAATTCTTCTCATCGGATAATCTTAAGACAGTATTTAAAACACCTGAAAAACCAGGATCTCCTGTTGATAGTACTGAAACAGTTTTTCCACCAACAGCTAATTCAACACCTTCTTCTAATTTGTCAAGCAAATCCTTAACATTGAATGCAATTTTATTTTGAACACTATCAAATAATTCAATGGCTCTTATGCTTCCAACAGTATAATCGCTCATCTCAACTGTATCGATGGCTTTTTTAGTCAGATACTCACTGGAACCAGGACCAATTCCCACAATATAAATTTTACCTGTCATTTCAATCATCAATTTCCAATGTTTTTCTGAAAGTCTCTTTTAACTCATTTCTTGTTTCTTCTGTGTAACTGTCCTCGGCGCTTAATGTGAACATTGCAAGCTCATAAACAATCCTGTTCATTGAACGCCCATATTCAGTTAAATAATACTCGGTTGTCACTGGAGTAGTGTTTAAGACTTTCTTTTCAATAAGACCATTTTCCTCAAGGTCTTTAAGACAGCTTGACAGTACTTTATTGCTTAGTTTAGGCTTGTCTTCTTTAAATTCCTTGAAGTGCTTTTTGCCGAAAAACATGTCTCGAATTATTTGAATGCTCCATTTCTTGTTGATTAAACTTAAGGTCCGGTCAACTGGACAAATTATCTTTTCAGTGTTCATACTGTTTAATATATCAAATTTATTTTAAATAGGTTACTTTTTTCTTACCTGGTTTCCTTAAAGTTACGAAAATCATTTAAATACTGTAATTTAAATTATTATTAACAAATTCAAGGAGGGATTGAAATTAACACTGCTGAACAATTAGATTACTTAATCAACTACCTGCTGGATGAAAGAAATGAGAAAATTAATGTCCCAACTGATTATCAATCAAAAAGAGCATTGCTCAGATCATTGATGAATGTAAGATTGCCTAATGAGATATCTAATGAATTTTTAAAAGTTCAGGATGAATTCTTAACTGCTGAAACATTAACTAAAAATTTGACTTCACCATCTGACATCGATGAAGTGAAAGGAAAAATCATGCTTTGGCAGGGAGATATTACGACTTTAAAAGTAGATGCAATTGTCAATGCGGCCAATTCCAAATTATTGGGCTGTTTTATACCACAACACAACTGCATTGATAATGTAATCCACTCAGCGGCTGGTTTGCAGTTAAGGGATGAATGCAATACCATAATGAAAATCCAGAATGTCGATGAGGAAGTTGGAAAGGCAAAAATCACTGGAGCATATAATCTGCCTTCAAAATATGTGATTCACACAGTAGGGCCTCAAATCCCTCAGGGATTCAAACCTTCAGATAGAGACATTGATGCACTTGCAAGCTGTTATAAATCATGTCTGGATATAGCAACTTATAATGAATTGGATTCCATTGCATTCTGCTGCATTTCAACAGGAGTATTTAACTTTCCACAGGATTTGGCGGCTGAAATTGCAATAAGAACAGTTGAAGAATATTTAAGTTCAACAGAAACCACATTGAAACATGTGATTTTTAATGTATTTACAGATAAGGATTATTTAATATATAAAAAATTATTGTTCGGAGAGTAAAAATGGAAAAATTTGTACAAAGATTAGATCAGGCAAAAAAAGCAATAGATGATGCTGACTATGTTATCATTGGAGCAGGAGCAGGATTGTCAACAGCTGCGGGCGTTGAATACACTGGTCAGCGTTTCAGGGACAATTTCCAGGATTTCATTGAAAAATATGGAGTTCAGGATATGTATTCGGCGACATTCTATCCATATGCTACTCAGGAAGAAAAATGGGCTCATTGGATACGTCATGTTAATCTAAACAGATATTCTGTAGGAAAAACAAAAATATATCAGCAATTGCTGGAACTTGTAAAGGACAAGGAATACTTTGTTCTTACAACAAATGTGGAGCATCAGTTCTGGATTAACGGTTTTGAGGATGAAAGAATATTTGCAACCCAAGGGGATTACGGACTGATGCAATGTGAAAAGGCATGCCACAAGAAACTGTATTCAAACGAAGAACTTGTCCATGAGGCATTGGATAAGATTGAAGACTGTAAAATCCCATCAGAACTTGTTCCAGTATGTCCTGTCTGCGGAGGCAATATGGAGATAAATGTGAGAAAGGATGCTTATTTTGTTGAAGATGGAAAATGGCATCAGATGAGTGAAAACTACTCCAAATTCTTACGAAAAGTCGATGGTAAGGTTGTATTTTTGGAAATTGGTGTTGGATTCAACACTCCTACAATTATAAGATATCCATTTGAACAGATGACTTACAATACTCCTGAAGCAACACTAATCAGATTAAATTTAGACTATCCTCAGGCAATATCAGAAAATAAGGATAAAACAATCAGCTTTGATGAGGATGTTGGTGAAATTTTAGATTATTGGCTTTCAAGAATCTAAACTTTCTATTTCTTTTTTTAAGAATTTATAAATCGATTCAGCACCAACCAATTCACCGGGATCGTCCCATTTGGAAGGATATAAAATAAATGGTTTTGTTTGATTTCCGCCAAGTCCACCATGGCTTCCAATCAACTCTTCAAATGCACAGACTTCATCATTCACGCTATCATAAAAACTGTTAACCATAATATCGGGCATGTTTTTGAAGCTATTTTGCCTTTTCAGGTGTCTGTGAGCATTCACACCAAAGTCCTTGAGGGGATTTTCACCAACTATCTTATCACTGTCAAGGTAATAAATTCCTCTCTTGCCGATAACCATTCCTCCATTAGCTATTGAATTGACAAGAATGAATCCAATTCCAGAATGGTTGACAAGTCCTGGAATTAATTCGGGGAACAACATTACTATTTCCTCATAATTTAGGCGTTGGCTCCATTGTGTCAAATAAATCAGACCAAGATTTCCAGAACCCAAGACAATCAGTTCGGAATCCTTTGCCTTTTCAGTACTTAATTGTCTGGTTTCATGAGAAGTAATGTATTCTAAGCTGTTGGAGTATTTTTCACGAAGATTTATGAACTGTTCGTTTTCAAAAATAATCTTAGGTTTGTGTTCTCCAATTTCTTTTCGGATGTTTTGAACGCGTCCTTCTTCTTTGTCAAATAAGTCGTCACGGATGTTTTCAACATGTTCCTTAATGTTTTGCAATTGTCTGTTTTCAGGAATTACTGCATCTCTAAAGTGATCAATATTGTACTCATTTTTAAAAAACTTCAAATCCTCAGGAAGAAGACGTCTGACATAATTTCCAAGTGTCAAACCATATCTCTGTTTAAAAGTGGCTCCCTTGCTTTGTCCATGGTCTGATAATACTATTAATTCATAATCTCTGTCGCCCATTTCAATTGCTGATGTTAATCTGGAAAACTGCAGGTCGATCTGTTTTAGAACACCCCAAACATCATCATCCTCAACACCAGAATGGTGTGCTATTTCATCATATCCCATGAATGTTGCATAGGCGGTATCGATTTCTCCTCTGAATATTTCACTGGTTAAAATTTCAGTGGTTGCTTCTCTTAAAACAACATTAGCGCCTGCTCTGATTGCAGCATAAACAATTGTTCTTCTAAGTCGTGGTTTAATATTTTTTATATCATGCATTAACTGTGATTTTAACTCCATTAGAATGTCCCATAGGAACAATACAAATATTCTTTGGAAATTATATGAGTCTAAAAACACAGAATGCAGTGTTTTATTATATATTCTTGTGATTGATTCTAGTTTTGATGAGGTTAAGGCAGATATTTTACTATCTCCTGAAAACATGTTTGCAATGCTCATTCCATTTACAAGTAGACCTTCGCCATTGCTAATTCTTTTTTCAATTTCCGGAGCATGGCTTAATTTTCCTGAAACCATGATTTTATTATCATTTTCCTTTTCAACCCATCTGTAAGCCACGATGTCTTCATTGTTTCCATGTAAGATTCCTGCTTGACTTGATCCAGTCTGTGATGATAAATCGGTTTCCCATTCTTTTAATGTGTGTGTTTTCTCATTTAACCATTTTTTAAGTGTTGGCATATAATCATTGTCAATTGCCTTTTTCAGGGTATTAATTGATAACCCATCTATTTCAAGCATTATGACTCCAGAGTATCTTTTATTATATGGTGATTTTTGTTTAAGGGCATATTTTAAAATGCTTTTAATGTATGAATCATAATAGTTTGTGTTTGTTATGTTGGTTATGAATGTTGTAGCTATTGCCATGACAATTGGCACCTGCCAAAAACCATAAAAGCCGACATGAACACCAGGAATAAAATATGTTGCAATATAAAAGATAACTGAGTTAATGACAAGTGCTCCAATCCCAAATGTCAAAATGATGAATTTCATCAAAAAACGCCTGAAAATCGGCCAAAGTACAGAATTTGCAACTGCAACTGCAATAACAATAACCAATGCATTATACAATGGACCAACAGTAAAATCATTGCTGATGTAATCCACTCCAACAACAGCTGCAATATTGGCTAATATCAGAAGAACTGTTGTTATCAGTGTTTTCAGTGAGGAAATTACAGCGTTTTTAAAACTCATTCTATCTCAATTTTCCGTTTATTCTTATTTTTCAAAGTAATAATTGTTATTTCAGGCTTGCAATTAATCCTAATTCTAAATGAATTGGTGCCCAATCCTTTGCTTGTGTATTGAATCATGTCTTTAACCTTGTATAGTCCAACCGGATATTTGGTTGAGTTAGGTCCTCTGAAGGGGGTTGTTTCAAATTTAGGAATGATGAACTGGCCTCCATGTGAATGGCCGGAAATCTGCAAATCAATTCTGCCGGTTTGTGAAGATTCCTGTGCAAAGTCCGGTTCATGGGCAAGCAATATTGTGGATATGCCATTCTTTAATTTAGCTAAAACTTTATCTAAATTATCTGCACAAACAGTGCAGGAATCAACACCTGCAAGATTCAATTCATCATCATTCTTTTTTAATACATAAACATCATTGCTCAAATCAACAATATTTGCTTCTTTAAATATTTCTCTGATTTTTTCAGAACCCATCCAATGGTCATGATTTCCTAAAACACCAAACTTACCATCAGGAGACTTTAATTTTTTCAAGGATTTTGATAATGCAGCATCATAACCGTCAATAACGTATGATACATAGTCTCCGGTCAGTGTGACAATATCATAATTCAAGGTGTTTACATAATCAATCAAATCATCCAGATACTCGGGATTTATCCATTGTCCCAAATGGATATCAGTTAGGTTTAAAATCCTATAATTATGAAAATTCCAACCTAAATTGTCCAGTTCAATATCTATTTCCACCAAATCAATGTTTTTAGGACTGAATTTCTTGTCCGGAAGGGAATATGTCATTGCATCCTGAATGCCCTGGCGGATTTTCATGGCCTGTGGACGGTCAATATCTTCATCTTTCATTGTATACTATTTAAATTATGAAACTATTTATCTTTAATGTGAAAGAATACTCCGACCTCTGCAGGTAGGAGATGAATTTCACAAAAAATGAATCATATTAAATACTGATATATATTTTTTAAAGTTTAGTTTTCAAATGCTCTCTCGCGGTTATTTGTTATATTAAATAGTATTATACTATGTATTATAAAAAAAGTTTTTAGTAATGAGGGAGTATTTTATGGTTTATCGGTCTTGTAGGCATCGTGTTTATCCTAATCAAAAACAAGAAAACTTGTTTAAACAATATTTGGGACATTCACGATTCATTAACAATAACATAATTGGTGAAATAGAGTACAACAGACGTATAGCCAATCTATTCAATTATCGTGCACCATATGTCAACACCAATTATGTGGAATCCATATTTAAGTATTTAAGAGAATGGTATCCTTTTATTAATGATTTGGATATTAATACTATGCAGGCATGCTATGAACCAGTACTTCAAGCTTATGATAACTTTTTTAAACGAGGATTCGGACATCCTAAGTTCAAAAAAAAGTACCAATCCTCACAATCAGTAAAAATCAACAACATAAACAATAGAATACGTGTCCGAAAAGGTAAATTATACTGGAAGCCATTGGGATGGATTAATCTCAAAGGATACAGATCAGAAATAACTGGAAAAATCAAACACATACGAATACAATTAAAAAACAGCCAATGGTTTATTATAGTCGTGTATGATACTGTGCTGCTGGAAGCTTTTCCTAAAACCGGTAAAGAAGTCGGAATAGATTTAGGTGTTAAAACATTAGCCACACTTTCAGATTGTAAAGCAAAAGCCAAGCTAAAACTAAATGAAATAGAAGCTAAAATCAAAAAAACACAAAAAGAACTCAAAAGAAAAGAACATGGCAGCGAAAACTACAAAAAAACACTAAAAACCCTACACAAACACACAAACAAAAAGAACAATATTAAAAGAGAATATTATCATAAAATAAGCAAAGACATAGTCAAAGAATATGATGTAATCAAAATGGAAAACTTAAACCTAAAGAAATGATACTTGACCACGATTACAGCAGAGGATTACACAGGGCAAGTCTAGGGATGCTAAAAAACATGATAAAATACAAATGCGAATTATACGGTAAAAAATTCGTTGAAGTGCCTAGATATTATGCATCCTCACAATATTGTCATGTCTGCGGCTTTAAAAACACAGAATTAACCATAGAAGAACGAGAATGGCAATGTCCAAACTGCGGAACAATACTGGACCGGGACTTGAACGCATCCATAAACATTTTAAACTACGGAAAATAAAATAATAATAAACAATATGAACTCTGAGACCCAGAGGGATAGCTCGGTAATCCTAAGACTCACAAGAGACTTACGGCCCGAGAATCCCCTCCCTATTAGGGAGAGGAGGTTCAAAATTTTATTGACAAATAATAAGATGTTATTAAAGATTAAGTGATTATTATGCTTCAAATTGCAGTTTGTGGAAAACCAAATGTTGGAAAATCATCTTTTTTCAATTCAGCAACTGCATCCGGTGTGGAAATGGCAAATTATCCATTCACAACAATTGATGCAAACAAAGCAGTTGCTCATGTTATTAAAGATTGTCCATGTCAGGAACTTGGTGTGACATGTAATCCTCACAATTCAATATGTGTAGATGGAAAAAGATTGCTTCCAATTGAAATGATAGATGTTGCAGGACTTGTTCCTGGGGCACATGAAGGAAAAGGATTAGGTAATAAATTTTTAGACGATTTAATGCAGGCTAAAGTATTCATTAATGTTATCGATGCTTCAGGATCAACAGACCTTGAAGGAAATCCTGTTGACCCTGGAAGCCATGACCCGTTGGATGATTTGGACTTTTTGGAAAATGAAATCGTAATGTGGATGTATGGAATATTATCTAAAAATTGGGTCAGGCTCATAAGAAAAGTCGGTGCTGAACACTTGGACATTTCAAAAGTATTGTATGATCAATTGTCCGGTACTGGAATAGCTATCGAAGATATAATTGAAGCTAAAAGAACAATTGAACCTGATTACAATAAATGGGAAGAGCAAGACTTAATAGATTTGACCCGTAACTTATTGCATATTGCAAAACCGATGATGATTATTGCAAACAAGGCCGACTTGCCGACTTCTGCTGAAAACATTAAAAGAATCAAGGAAAAATATCCGAATGTAATACCAACATCAGCAGGTTCAGAATTGGCACTTGTAAAGGCAGCTGAAAGTGGACTCATTAGTTATTTGTCAGGTGAAAATCATTTTGAAATATTAAAACCTGAAGAGCTGTCTGAGGCACAACGCAAAGGTCTTGAATATATTCAAACAAATATTCTGGATGTTTATGGAAGCACTGGTGTCCAGGATGCATTGAATTATGCTGTTTTTGAATTGCTTGACCGTATTGTTGTATATCCTGTTCAGGATGAAAACAAATACACTGACCAAAAAGGCAATGTATTACCTGATGGATTCTTGGTTCCAAAAGGTGCTACACCTAAGGAATTGGCTTACATTGTCCACACAGACATTGGGGATAAGTTCATGCATGCAGTTGATGCAAGAAAGAAAATGCGTGTGGCCAGTGACTATGAACTTCAGGATGGAGACATTATAAGTATTATAACAAGAGGTTAAATCCTCTATTTTTTTAATTTTAAGGATTTTTTATGCCAAAATTGACTCGGAATCTAAAACCAGAAGAATTCAAAAATTACTACTTTTTAAAGGAGGACTTAAAGGATTTCTTAAGATCAGAAGGTCTGAAGGTTAGTGGCTCCAAATCTGATTTGGAAAATAGAATAATTCATTATTTGGAAACGGGTGAAGAGTTAAAGGATGATGGTGTTAAAAAAATACAAAATGATTCAGTATCGCAAATAACGCTGGATTCGAGGCTGGGTGAAAACTTCAAATGTAGTGAAGACAAAAGGATGTTTTTTGAGCGTGAAATAGGCAGGGGATTCAAGTTCAAGGTAAAATTTCAAAAATGGTTGAAAGCCAATCCTGAAAAAACATATGCTGATGCAATTGAAGCTTATTTTGAAATTATAAATTCAGATGAAAAAACTGAAATTGGTAGTCAATTTCAGTACAATCAGTATATAAGAGATTTCTTTGAAAATAATGATGATAAGTCATTGAATGATGCAATTAAATGTTGGAAATACAAAAGGTCCATTAAAGGTCATAATACATATGAAGAAAGTGATTTAGAGGTATTACGATGAAAAAAGTTAAGATTACTGTCATGAGAAAGGTCAGACACGATGATTTAATCCAGGAGTATGAAAATCCTCTTGAACATGAATGTGATGTGGAAGAGGGTCAGGTTTTCATTGCCAACGGCTGGGCTAAACCCGATAACTTCTGTGACAGTGCATGGGAAAGTTTATCTCCATTCGTATTGGGATTGGCCAATGGTGCCAGTGATTTTTATGACGGATGGATGAAGAATAAAAAATCTGCAATGATATCATGTAATGACGGTTTTCGACCTGTCAGTTTTCTTTTAGAAACAATGGATGAAGATGCTGATTAGTTATGGTTAAAATAATTGATTTTTTTAAAAATGAAACAGTTTTTTCCATTTCTTTAATTTTAGCTGTTATCTCTTGTTTTTTTGCAAAACCAAGCATCGATTACATCAATTGGGATACAATTATTTTGCTTTTGGTAATAATGATTGTTGTGGAGATTTTAAAGAATTTAGCTATTTTTGAGGTTCTTGTTCGCAAATTATTAACTAAAATTGCCAGTGCTCGAGGACTTGTTTTTGTATTGGTTTTCACTTGTTTTTTTAGCTCGATATTCATTACCAATGATGTTTCTCTAATCATTTTTGTTCCATTTTCAATATTGGCCTTAAAAAAGGTCAATAGATTGGATTTAGCTATAATTACAGTATCTTTACAGACTATTGCTGCTAATGTCGGATGTATGGTGCTTCCAATTGGTGCTCCTCACAATATTGTAATGTATACCGTATCTCATATTCCGTTTGAATCATTTTTCATGATTCTATTTCCATATATTTTAGTATCATTAGTATTTCTAATCGTAATATTGTTATTTGTTCCAAATGAGAAAATTATTTTGCCTAAATTCAATAAAATAGAATTTAAAACGGAAAATTTCATTAAAAGGGTTTTAATGGGTGTTGATTACTTCTTGCTTTTGACATTCATTGCTCTTTTTATACTGATTGGAAATCTTGAAAACATTCCATTTTTCAATGCACTTTTTAGCAAATGGATTTTGGGAAATGAGGTGTTGTGGGGAGTTTTGTCATCACAAGTAATATCTAATGTTCCGGCCGCAATGCTTTTAAGTGGATTCAGCAGTAATTATGAAGCAATAATTGTTGGAATCAATATTGGCGGTTTTGGTACACTTATTGCTTCCATGGCCAATCTGATATCATATAAAATTTTTGCGCGTGAATTTAGAGATTTAAAAATCAGATATTTGGCAATATTTTCCGTATTGAATATTATTCTGCTAATTGTTCTTTTAATTGCTAATATTTTGATTAATTAGAAAATATTTTATATTTATTTGTTCAAATTTACTTGTATGAATGATTCATTGCAGATGTATGATGATTTTTCCAATGTTGTTTCAAATGAGGAAAGTATTTCAACAGAATCTGTTTTAGACATTTTAAGGCAGTATTCCGGAACAGTTTCGGTATTTGATTTGATGGCTGTTAATGCTGAGATGATTGAAGAAAGCAAATATGTTCAGGAAAACTATAAGCATAAAAGCCATGAAGTCTATGTCAAGTACTTCTTGGGACGTTTAAAGGATGTTCACAGTAATCATAACACTTATGACCATGATATTGACAAGGAAGAGTTCATAGATGCGATTGCAACTTTGAAATCATACCATATCAATGAATCTGTAACTTCTAAAACCAAATTCCCTTTGATTTATGGGATAATTTCCATTTACACTACTTTTATTTTGCATGAGCCTATTCATCCAGTGGGTACTCCGTTTCCAGGGTCACTTTATGTTGAAGAACATGACGGGAAATTTTTCTGTCCGGTTAAGGATGCAAATCTTGAATCTCCAAATGCAGTCTGCAAGATGTGCATTGCCGAACAATTGGATTTTTAGCATTGAATACATATCTCACTTTTAAATAATTCAAACTTTTTATATTCATTAATTATAATGCAAATTACTTTAAAATATATTCTATTTTTAATCAAATATTTCATTTTAATCAATCGTTTTTTCAATTATTAGCTAAATTAATATTCTATGAAAATCAGATAGTTAATGGGAGATATTAAGATGGCTAATAAAAATGTTGAATTGATGAGGGGAGAGCCTGAAATAGCCGTTCGAAAGCTTGCAATTCCAATAATGATATCAATGCTTCTAACAGCATCCTATAATATTGTTGATGGAATATGGGTTGCAGGATTGGGTCAGGCAGCTATTGCAGGAATAGGTTTTGTAACACCGATATTCATGATTTTAAATGGTGTAAGTGTAGGGCTTGGAAATGGTGCAACAAGCAGTATTGCACGTGCCGTTGGAGCAAAAAACCATGAAAATGCCAGCAAGTCAGCAGCACACTCTCTTTTGATATTTTTAATAGCATCAATAATATTAACTGTACTTTTACTCATAATTCAGGAGCCTTTGCTTAGGACATATGGTGCAAGCGGTCAGTCATTGACTGAAGGAATCAAATATGGTACTCCATTGTTTTTAGGTTTGTTTGCCTTTATTTTTGCTAACGGAGGAAGTGGTGTTCTTCGTGGCGAAGGTGATATGAAAAGAGCTATGTATGCAATGATTGTTTCAGTTGTGCTCAACTTTATATTGGATCCGTTGTTTATTTATATTTTGAATTTAGGTTCTGCTGGAGCTTCCCTTGCAACAATTGTAAGTTCTGTTGGATCAGCAGTAGTTATAATGTACTGGATTTTAATTAAAAGAGACACTTATGTTGAGGTGTCATTTAAAAACTTTAAATTTGAATCAGATATTGCTAAAGACATTTTAAAAGTTGGTATTCCCTCTTCACTGGATATGCTCATGATGTCAATTGCAATGAGTTTGTATTTGATATTTATTTCATCAATTGGTGGTGAATATGGTATTGCTGCATTCACTTCAGGTCAAAGGTTATATCTCTTTGGTATTATGCCTTTATCAGCTATCGGTAGTGCCGTTGCGGCAGTAAGTGGAAGTGCATTCGGTGCTAAAAACTGGGATTATCTTAAAAGGACACATACTTACGGAACTAAATTTGCATCTGCAATTGCATTGGCTATAATGCTTATTTTGGTAATATTTGCACCGCAATTGTCATTGATATTTGCATACACTCCACAAACTGCTCCACTGATTCCTGAGATTACTAGTTTCTTGAGAATTGCTTCATTCGGTTTATTGCTGGTTGGTATCGGAATGCCGTCAAACTTTTTCTATCAGGGAATCGGACGTGGAACAACAAGTCTTTGCTGGACAATTATAAGAGAAGTAATATTTACTGTAAGCTGCACTTATCTGTTTGGTATTATTTTAAATTGGGGTTTAATAGGTATTTGGGCGGGTTTGGCTGTTGGTCGTATATTGGCATCTATATTGAACTTCACATATGCCAGATACACAATTAGAAAATTGAAAAATACTTTAAATTAAAAAACAAGTTCAGGTTTGTTTTTAGTTTGATAAGAATACTATGTACTGTTTTCAATTAGAAATTCACGAGCTAGTGTGGGGATTAACTCTTCACTTTCCCCATTTTCTAAAATGTTTTCTTCAGCCTTTGTGTATAATGCAATCATTCTTTTGTGATCCTCAATTGTATTTGACAATGACATTTTTCCGTAATAGCTGCTTGTAAACAATGTGATTGCAGACATGGTTCCAACAACTATTTTTAAGATTGTACGAATCACATTGGCATCGATGCTTTGGGACGATGTGCTGTAGATAAATATTTCAAATAACAATGTGACAATATAGGCGATTATTGTTATGACTATCACAATTTTTGTAGTTCTTTCATCTCTTATTTTCCTGTTTTGAGCTTTTAGGAGTGCACCTTCATGTTATTCTTTGGTTTTTAATCCAGCAGTCTAAAATAGGCTCCTTTTTTGAATTCACTATAAGTAATGTTAAAAGTATTTCTTCAATCCATGGAAGGGTCTTTTTAATAAACCATGGTAAAAGTTCGCTGACCTGTCTTTTAATGCCAGTAGTTGATAGGAAAAATTGCAAACGAAGTGTCTCGGCCAGTACTCTATATTCGATATATTTTCTGTGACAATCAAGTCTATCTGCAATTTTTTGAGTAAAAAATAAAAAAATAATCATTATGATGCAGGCAAGAATCAATCCATGAAGTTCTGCTTCATCATAAAGAAGAAATGCCATTGTGATTATGGTTCCGATAACTGACAGTAGCAGCAGGATTTTATTGTGCTTTTGTGCATTTTTAATGCTTAAAACATCTGCTGCACCTAGAGATCATCTATCTCGGCAAATTCCGAACTGATAATTCCGGAGCTTATGTGAGTAAATGAACTGTTGCAGTTCTTTTTGTCTTCATAAAAAATTTCTTTTTTATCCATTCTTATCTTAAATTATTCTTTGCCTAATTTGTCTAGAGTAGCTCCACTTATTCTAAATCCTAACCATTCGTCCATAGCTTCAGCACCAAGGGATAAATAAAAGTCTATACTCGGTTTGTTCCAGTCAAGGCAGGACCATTCCAATCTGCCACAGTTTCTTTCAACTGCAATCGAAGCTAATTTTTTAATTAGGCCTTTTCCATAGCCTTTGCCACGGTATTCAGGCTTAACATATAAATCTTCCAGATGGATACCTGCCTTTCCAAGAAATGTTGAATAGTTATGGAAAAAGAGTGCAAATCCAACTTCATTTTCATCTTCAAGGGCAAATATGACTTCAGCTATTTTTTTATCAAAAATCCACTCCTTCAGCAGCTCTTCAGTTGCGACAACTTCATCAAGCATTTTTTCATATACTGCTAATTGCCTGATGAAATCCAAAATCAATGTTAAGTCATTTTCTGTTGCATACCTAAAATTCATGTTAATCATTTGTCTAAAATATCAGCAACTTTATTTGCAATAAATACGCAACAGTCAACACAGGGAGACTTGTCTTCTCCATTTTTACTGATTATATCACAGCGGACAGTTCCGTATTCCTCTTTAAATGCATTAAAAATCTCTTTTGCATTGGCTTTAATTTCACTTGGATCGTTATTTAACAGTCCGTTAGCTATCAATGCACCGGTAACAGCTCCACAGGTTCCCTCATCAAATGTTCCACCCATTCCACCTGCAAATCCGCAAGCCAACTTGCACATGTCTGACTGTGAAATGGGATATTCTGCAGTTTCACAAAGTCCCATCAATGTTGATTCGGAGCAACTTTTGAATATTCTGTAGTCACGAATTTTTTCTTCAAGTATTTCTTTGTCAAGTTTCATGATGCAATCTCCTTAAATAATTATATTAACTAATAATTTTAAATATTTATTCATTAAAAATTGTGAGTTGATAAAAATTATACATCCAAGACCAAGTCCGATTGCTGCGACTCTTTACACTTTAAGAGACATGAACGTTGATGTAATCATTATGCATGGCCCTACAGGGTGCTGTTTTAGAACAGCCAGACTTTTGGAGGGTGATGGAGTTCGTGTTGTAACTACAGGAATGTCTGAAAACGATTTTATATTAGGTGCCGGTGAAAAGCTGGTTGAAACTTTGACTGAAGCTTATGAGGAATTTGAACCTGAACTGATGGGAATTGCAGGTACCTGTGCCAGCATGATTATTGGAGAGGATTTAAAGGATGCTATTGAAACTGCAGGTCTTCCATGCACAGTTATACCGGTAGAATCCCATGGAGGCTCTGGTGAAGGAGACAACACAGTTGGGGCTATAATGGCATTGGATGCTGCAGTTGAAGCAGGTGTGATACCTCTCGAAGAATCAGAAAGGCAAATTGAAATGCTTGAAAAGGCAACAGAAGTTGAAAAGACAAGAGGTATGGCTCAGGGAAAATACATCAAGCCGAACTTTGGAGACTCCAAAGAGGCAGTTGCAAAGACTGTTGTGAATGCTTTAAAAGAAAACAAAAAAGTGGCTTTTGTGTTAAATGTTAAAAAGGAAACATCTTATTTATTTGCAGACATTGTCAATTTCGATTATTCAAAAATCAACCCTGACAATAGACCTATTTTTGTGGCCAACTTGGATGAAAACATTGGTCTTCCAAGAATCAGACAGCATGCAGTAAACATTAAAGAGCAACTGGACATCGAACCTGATTACATTACTGGAGGGCTTGATGAATATCCGATAACAGGTAATGTTGCAGCAGAATACCTAAAAGATAAGGATTTGGACTTGATAGTAGTATTCGGGGTTCCTCATGCATTTCCGATTGAAGAGTTTGATGTAGAATCCGTTGCAGTAACTGATGGGCCACGTCTTGTGGAACCACTTAAAAACTTAGGATATGTCCATGTTGTAGCGGAACTTGACGCACACTCAAAAACATTGGGAACAGAGAAAATTGTATTTTCAGATTTCGGGGGTATGATTAGAGCAGCTATTGGGTGGTTAAACGAATGATAACAATAATTGATTATAAAAGCGGCAACTTAAAAAGCATATCAAACGGATTTAAAAAAATAGGTGTTGAATATCAGATAACTGATGACAAGCAAATACTTGCAGACAGCGATTATCTGGTATTGCCTGGAGTTGGGGCATTCGGAAGTGCAATGGAAAACCTTGAACCATTTAAAGATGTAATTTATGAGCATGTAAGTGACGATAAGCCATTTTTGGGAATCTGTCTTGGCCAGCAGGTGCTTATGAGTTCAAGTGAGGAAACCCCTGGCGTTAAAGGGCTTGACTTGTTCAAGGGACATGCTGAAAAATTGCCGGAAGGTGTTAAAATTCCACATATGGGCTGGAATAAATTGAAAGTCACAAATAATTCACCAATACTTGAAGGAATCGATGGTGAATATTTTTATTTTGTTCATTCTTATCATGTAATTCCTGATGATGAATCAATCATCGCAGGAACTTGTGAATATGGAAACCGTGTTGTTGCAAGCTTAAACCAGAACAATCTGTTTTCAACACAGTTCCATCCAGAAAAAAGCGGTAAAGCAGGATTGAAAATCCTAAAAAATTTCACTAACTTGGAGATATAAACTATGGATATAGAAGGATTTGTAAGAGCAAGAATTGATGATTACTCATATGATGATTTAGCAGAAATTCTCGCAGTGCGCATAAGAGAATACAAAAAGATATCTGAAGACAATTCAGTAGAAATGGCAAAGGCAGTAATTGATGAAGTCTCAACAACCCTAAAACTGCAGGATTCAGATGACGAATTTTTAAAGGAAATCGCCAGCGTAAACAAGGCTAATGTGCTGATGGGCGAGATGGGAGTAGGATCCCGTGGAGCAGGTGACTTTTTTGTTCACAGAAAAATCGCAGAAATTGTTGCATCCACAGACACAGCATCACTTGTAAATCCATCAGAACAGGACGATGGTGGAGTGGTAAAGGCACCGGTTAAAAATGATGAGGTATACATTACAACAGCTGTCGATGGGATACATTCTCGTTTAAGTGAATATCCATTTTTAGGTGGTTTTCACGTAACTCGTGCAACACTTAGGGATGTATGTGTGATGGGAGCAGATCCTGTAGCAATTTTAAGTGATGTCCACTTGGCTGATGATGGGGATGTTGCAAAAATATTCGATTTCACTGCGGGTGTGGCAGCGGTATCTGAGCTTGTTGATGTTCCGATTGTTGCTGGAAGCACATTGCGTGTCGGTGGAGACATGGTTTTAGGTGACAGATTCGTTTCCGCTGTTGGAAGTGTGGGAGTTTCACCATATCCTCCAACTGCTAGAAAAGGAGCTACAGAAGGTGATGTAATCCTTTTGACTGAAGGTTCAGGAGGAGGAACAATTACAACCACTGCTTTGTACAACGGTTTTTTTGATGTTGTATGGGATACAATGAACGTTAACTTTGTACAGGCATCACATGCATTATTTGAAGCTGACCTGGTCAAGGACATTCACGCAATGACTGACGTGACTAATGGAGGATTAAGGGGAGATGCTCATGAAATATCCAACACAACAGGTGTGGGATTGGAATTCTATGAGGAAAACATCCGAAAAATGGTTGCTCCAAATGTTTTAAACATGCTTGAAACATTAAACATCGACCCATTAGGTGTATCAACAGATTCATTAATGTTAATAGTTCCTCCTGAAATTGCTGAAGATGTTAAAAATGCTGTCGGCAAATATAATGTTGCAATATCTGAAATTGGTGAAGTAAACACTTCAGCCGAACCGATTTTAATTAAAGAGGACGGTTCTAATGAGAAGTTGGTGCCTTTATTTAGAGAAGCAGCATATACCAAAATTAAAAAATTGGTTGGTGAAACAACTCCTGAAGACTTTGAATTAATGAAAGAAAAAGTTCAAAAGGCTTCAGATTTGGCGATTGCTAAAAAAGATAAAGTAATCGATTATATTAATAATAAATGATTTATTTTTAAATTATTTTTTTTATTGTTTGAAGAATAATAATATAGATTAAAACAGTTTAATCTATATTACAATTTTCCGCACTCAATAGTAACTTTACGGTTTCTATTAATTAAACCAGGTCTGAATTGGGATCTTCTTATACCTTTTCGCTCTTGTTCTTCTAACATTTTTAGTGCATGTCTTTCAAAGGGTATCATTTTTATCACCTGTGATATATAATCTAGTATATCAATTTTCAATATAAATATTTTTTTATTATTCAGTTTTAATAGCTAAATATTCTCCATTTTGGTTAACAAAAAGTTTATCTTTGTTTTTATGGATAAAATAGCTGATACAAGCATGATGAATTGATAAAATTAAATCTTGTAGTTCTTTATCATCTTCAAGATATTTAATTTTTAATCCGATTTCTTTACATTTTTTAGCAGATAAATTCTGTGAATGATTTTTTGTTGTTGAACCACTTATTAAATCGTATTTAATTTTATCAATTTTTTTCTGATTTCCATCTTTAAACATAGAATACCTCAAAGATTTTTCAAGTATATATTCTGACCATTTTATGGCGTTTTCACATTCTATCAACATATTTTCTGGATATTTGTCTAATAATATTGTCCAAAATGGAATTGTTTCAGGTTGTTCGGTAATTTCTTTTTTTGCTAATTCAAATTCTTTTATAATATTTTGAGCTGAAAATATTCCTATTTGTGGATCTACTGGTCCTAAACTAGAATGTTTTCCCATTATTATTTCTTTACATGAACATGCTATCATTGTTCCTCCAGACATTGATATTTGAGGTACAATTGCTCTAATGTTGTCTCCGAATACTGCATGTAAATAATCAATAATAGATTCGGTTGCATCAATAGATCCTCCAGGAGTATGTAATATTAAATCAAGTCCAATTGTTTTGTCTAAATCTTTAATCATAGTCATAAATCCGTTTTTATCAAAATCATCAATGTAAATTTCTTCATTTTCTTTTGTCAGAAAACTTGAGCTATATACTATTACATTTCTTCCGGTTTTTTCATGATATTCTTTTAAATATTTAATTATTGTATTTTTTGGATTATTTTCGTTTTCAATTTCTTTAAATGATGGCATATTTATCATCTCTCTGGTATTTTTAGAATTATTTGATTTCATTGAAATTACTTCTTAAATTCTTTGATTTTAATAATTCTAATAGTAAAAAAAATTTTTGTCATAGTATTTATATACAAATTTTTGAAGTGCGACTTTGCACAAAATCACACTTGTGCACTTTGAAATTTTTTTAATATTAAAAGCTACTATCTTATTTTATGTTAGATAATAAAGGATCATTTTACATTATGGATGCGATATTGGCTGTTGTTTTACTTCTAATTGTATTTTTGGTTGTAAACACTGCAATTACGATGCCGGCTCATGACTATTCATATGAGTCTAAAGATATTAAGGATGCTCAGGATATCATGGAACTGTTGAGTGGTAAGATTGATTTCAATGACAACACATTCCTTGGAGTTATATCTGATATTTTAAAGAATGGCAAAAATTCAAAGGAATCCGTTAGCAGAGTTTCTGAAATTTCAAAAGACAAATTAAATTCATATAATCTTAAAAATTATATGCTGACGGAAAACAATATCCTTAAAGGGAAAGTATTGGCTTCAAAAGGAGATTATAAAAAGGCAACAAATGTTGATGTTGCAACAAGAACATATGGCGATTATTCATATACATTATCACTATGGTAAACATTAAATAGAATAAAAATTATATAATTATTTGTTATCTTATTTTGTTTAGCCCTGGTGGTGTAGTTTGGATAACACATGGGACTGCGGATCCCATTCCCCGGGTTCAAATCCCGGCCAGGGCATTTATAATTTCCGTGATATTATGTTAAATGCTAATACTTATGTTACTTCCCAAAAAGGAATTGGGGGAACAATTAGAAATAGATATGAAGATTTTTACGTTGAAGAAATTCCTGAAATCATTCCGTCCGGTGAAGGACCGAACATTTACATTTGGATTGAAAAGCTTGGAAGAACCACTCTTGATGTTGTTTTAGACATTTCCCGTGACCTGCACATTTCAAGAAAAAGAATGGGATTTGCTGGAATGAAAGACAAGAAAGCCTTAACTCGCCAGTGGATTTGCATTGCAAATATGGATTCAGAAGAGCAGATGAAGCAGGTTCAGGATTTGGATATTTATAAAACTGATTTTTTAAAGGTGGTCCGTGGCCGCAAAAAGCTCAGAATGGGACAATTGAAAGGAAACAAATTCAAAATACTAATCAAGGATTTGGATGATATTCAGGAATCTGCAGATATTGCTAATGAAGTGTTAAAGGAATTGGAAACTACTGGTGTTCCTAACTACTTTGGCTGGCAGAGATTCGGAAAGCCAAGAACCAACACTCATTTGGTTGGTGAAGCCTTAATTGAAAATGATTTAAAAAAGGCTGTCAGTAGATATATTGGAAATCCTTCAGAAGACGAACATGAGGAAAACCAGAAGGCAAGGCAGGCTTATGATGATGGTAACCTTGAAGAATCTCTAGAATTGATGGGTAAAGGCATGAGGTATGAAAAGATGATGATTCGTGAGTTAATCAGAGATTCCAAAAAAGGTGCCTTGACTGATAAATCATATAAAAATGCATTACATGCACTTCCAAAGCCACTGCAAAGGATGTTTGTTCATGCGTATCAATCTTATTTATTTAATGAAGCCGTAAGCAATCGTGTTGCAATGGGAATCGATAAATACATTGAAGGAGATATTATCATTGACACAGAAGAACACATTGTCTATGACAAGACTCCTGAGCAATATCAGGAACTGATGGATAATTTTGAGGTAAATCCGACCTGTCCTTTATATGGAACAAAAGTGCCATATGCTGGAGGAGAAGTCGGTGTGATGGAAGAAAATGTTTTAAAAGGTTATAACTTAACAAAACAAGATTTTGAAGTACCAAAAATGCCTCGTTTGGGAAGTCATGGTCTTAGAAGATCAATGAGGTTTCAGGTATGGGATGCATCAGCAACTCCAACTGATGAAGGAGTACTGTGTGAGTTTTCGATAAATAAGGGGTCTTATGCTACAGCAGTTTTAAGGGAAATCATGAAAGTAGATGTGATTTAGTATGGTAATCTGTCCGGATTGTGGAAAGGAATCTTCGAATGAAAAATTCTGCAAAAATTGTGGAGCATATTTGGCAGATATTGAAGAAGTTGATGTTATTGAAAGCCAATCTAATGATTTTATTGGTGAAAACATATCATCGAATCATGATTATAATGTAAAATTCTGTTATAATTGTGGGGCCAAATTATCTGACAATTTTAAATTCTGCCCTTCATGTGGACAAAATTTAAGTTCTGATATAATTAAAACCAAAACCGCGCATGTTTCATCTAAAGAAAAAAATACTCTTTTAGCAGTTATTTTAAGTGTATTGTTGCCAGGTCTTGGACAAATCTATTTGGGCCTTGACAATAAGGGAGCTGTATTTTTAATCGGATATGTGATATCTGCAATTTTGATTTTGCTGATTATAGGATTTTTATTAGTTATTATCATATGGATTTGGGCATTGATTGATACAATAATATCAGCCAATGCATTAAATCGTGGAGAAGAAGTTAGTGATAAGTTATTTTAAGTGATTATTATGATTGAATGTAGAAAAGTTGCAAAAGGAAAAGGAAAAGGGGAATTGATTGTTTCATCAGAACCTATCAGCTTTTTAGGGGGAGTAAACCCTGAAACTGGTGAAATAATTGATCCTAATCATGAATTGAAAGGGGAAATAATTAAGGATAAGGTATTGTTCATTCCTGGCGGAAAAGGTTCCACTGTAGGGTCTTATGTGATTTTCCAGATGATGAAAAACAATACTGCTCCAAAGGCTATAATATGTCTGTCAGCAGAGCCAATTATAGCAACAGGTGCAATAATGTCAGATATTCCGTTAGTTGACTCACCGGCAGAAACTAAAGACTTAACCAATGGAACTTTAGTTGAAGTTGATGGAACTAACGGTACAATAGAAATATTATAAGTGATAATATGCAAACTCTAATTGAAAATGTAAACATTGTAAATCCATTTGAGGAAGTCAAAAGCAGTCAGAATGTTTTGATTGAAGATAATTTGATTAAGGAGATTTCATCAAAAAAATTTGATGCAGATATTGTAATTGACGGTGAAGATAATTATTTACTTCCGGGGTTTATTGACTGTCACACTCATATTTTTGCTAAAGGTTTTCACAAGGAAGAGAATATGGCAAATCCTTTGGGAATTCATTTTTATAATGCTGTTCCTCATGCATTGCAAACAATCAATGCAGGTGTTACAACAATTAGAGATTGCGGTTCAGCAGATTTAAGCTTTAAATTGGCTCAGCAGAGAAAACTATTCACTGCTCCTAAAATTCACTTGTCAATAACTCCCTTGGTGATGACTGGTGGGCACTTTGATTTGCTTTTACCTTCAGGTTGGGATATGGAGATAATTTATCCGGGATTTCCAAAAGGAAGATGTGATGGTGTAGAGGAAGTTCTTAAAAAGACTCGTGAAGTGAAAAGAGCCGGAGCAGATTTTATCAAAGTAATGGCTAGTGGAGGAGTATTGACAACCAACACTTCACCCGAATTTGCACAGTTCAACAAGAAAGAATTGAAAACAATTGTAAATGAGGCAAAAGCCAATGATATGAAAGTGTCAGCTCATTGTCATAGTCTTAAAGGTATGAACAACTGTATTGATGCAGGTTTTTCCTCAATCGAACATGGAACATTTATTGATAAAAAGACATCAAAAAGAATGGTGGAAAATGGTGTCAGTTTAGTTCCAACACTTCTTGTTCATCAATTCCTGTACAAAAATGGTTTTCCTCAATGGGATAGCTATGCAGCAGAAAAAACAGAAAAACTTAAAGAAATAGTAAAAGTCCACAAAGAAAACATCCAAATAGCTTACGAACAGGGTGTAAACATATTGATGGGTACAGACAGTGGAGTAATTCCTCACGGACATAATCTTGAGGAATTGATTCATTTGACAGATATCGGAATGTCCTCAGACGAGGCAATTGCTTCAGGAACTGTTAAAGCGGCAGAATTTTTAGGTTTTGACAATTTAGGGCTTGTTAATGAGAATTATGTTGCTGATTTAATTTTAGTCAATTCAAACCCTTTAGAAGATGTTTCCATATTAAGTGATAATGATAATATCTTGAAGGTTATTCAGGACGGAGTTATTGTAAAATGAAATTAATGATTGATGCTGAAAAATGTATTGCATGTGGGCAATGCAAATCAGTTTGTATACGTGATAATATTGAAATAGATGAAGTTGCATATGAAACTGGAAGCAACTGCTTTGAATGTGGACACTGTATGGCAATTTGCCCTAGTGATGCTGTTACTCTTAAAATATTCAAGGGTCATGAGGATAGGATTGAAAAGTATAATCCTAAGGAATTGCCCGTTAATTATCATGATTTACTGCAATTTTTAAAACAAAGAAGATCAATTCGCTGGTTTAAAAAGAAAAAAATTGATAAAGACACGTTTGATAAATTAATTGAAGGGGCTTATTATTCTCCTTCAGCCCAAAACGAGCAGGATGTTGAGTTTGTAATTTTGGATAAGAAATTAAATGATTTCATGAAACATGTCTATGACATTATTAAGGTTGAGGAAGAGGAATTTTTCAGAATAAAGGAATTTGGGGACTATGTCCGTGACAATTCAACAAAAAAATATCACCCGTTATTGTGGACAGGTCATCAATTGATTTTAACTTTTTCAACTGATAAGACAAGTGCAGTAATAGCTAATACTCGTATGGAATTGTTGGCATACACTTTGGGCCTTGGAGGGTTTTATTCACTGTTTATTTTAAAATCTGATGAAATTGACCATGAAAAATTAATGGAATTTTTCCCTGGAATTGATAAAAACAAACATATGTATTCCGCATTTATAATTGGATATCCTAAAAAGAGATTCAAGAAAACAATACCTCATAAGGAAATTAAAGTTAATTATATGTGAATATACTCATTTTTTTTTAATTTTTAAGTAAGTTTAGTGTAACCTAAACATTTATTTATATATAAAATATAATAATTGTTATAAAAAGATGGTTGTGATAAGATGGTAAAACATAAACATATGGATTTACCAATTGAAGGAATGCACTGCGCTTCATGTGTTTTAAGTGTAAACAAAACCTTTGGAAAAGTTGAAGGTGTCGAAGACGTTGATGCAGACCTTGCTTCAAATAAATTACATATTACAGTTGACACTAAAAAAATTTCCTATGAGGAAATGGAAAGGCTAGTTAAAAACTTAGGTTTTGAGCTTCATTCAGATGAAATGACCATAAGAATTCAGGGAATGCACTGTGCATCATGTACAATGAATGTTGAGAATTTCCTAATCAGACTGGATGGCATTTTTGATGTTAAGGCTGATTTAACTGCACAAAATGCAAAAATCAGATATGACTCTTCAAAAGTCTCATTGGATGAAATTGAAAAAGTAATCGAATCACTAGGCTTTGAACTGTTAGGAGTTGAAGGTCAGACAGAAATCGATGAAGAGGCGATTTATCAACAGGACTTAAAGGATAAACGTAACAGAATCATTGTAGGATTAATATTCTCAGCAATTTTGATGATACTGATGTTTAGCGGATGGGACCCTCTAATGAGTTTCACTCATCATTTAAAGGAATCCACAGGAATCCACATATCATCAATGGGATTATTATCATTAATTGTTAGTATTATACCATTTTTATATGTTTCTCTACCAATTTTAAAAGCCGGAATCAATGGTTTAATGCATAAAAACTTGAATATGGATGTAATGTATTCCATGGGTATTCTAGTGGCTTATGTTTCAAGTATTTTTGGAACATTCCACATTGTTTTAGATCACACTTTTATGTTTTATGACTCAGCAGTTATGCTTCCTTCATTTTTAATGATTGGAAGATATCTTGAAGCAAGAGCCAAAAAACACACTTCAGATTCAATTCGTGAATTGATTGGTCTCCAACCAACCGTTGCAACCGCTATTGAAGTGGATGAAAACGGTGAGATAACCTCACAAAGGGAAGTTTCCATAGCAGACATTGTACTTGATGATTTGCTTTTGGTAAGACCTGGTGAAAAAATCCCTGTTGACGGTGATGTTGTTGGTGGAGAATCATATGTGGATGAATCAATGATTAATGGTGAACCGATACCTAAAGTTAAAAAGGATGGTGAAGAAGTATTTGCAGGAACTATTAATCAGGATGGAGTCTTGCATATTAAGGCTAAAAAAATAGGTAAGGAAACAGTATTGTCAAATATTATTCGTTTAGTTGAGAAGGCACAATCTTCCAGACCTCCAGTTCAGAAATTTGCAAATACAATCGTTTCATACTTTATTCCAGTTATTCTGACAATTGCAATTATTGTATTCTTAATCTGGTATTTTGTACTTGGAGCAACATTGCTATTTTCTCTAACATGTCTGATTTCTATTTTGGTGGTTGCATGTCCATGTGCACTGGGACTAGCCACTCCAACAGCAGTAACCGTTGGTGTTGGAAGAGCAGCAGAATACGGTATATTGATTAAAAATGGGGGTACCTTGGAAAATGCTGGCCAGATAGATGTGGCTGCATTTGACAAAACTGGTACAATAACAGAGGGAAAACCTGAAGTTGATGATATTATACCTTATGGATGCAGTGAAGATGAATTAATTAAGCTGGCTGCAAGTATTGAACAAAATTCAACTCATCCGATTGCTAAAGCTATTGTAAACAAGTCAAAGGAATTGAACTTGGAATTGGATCAAACCACTGAATTTGAAAATATCACTGGTAAAGGTTTAAAGGCCGAATTGAATGGCATGGAAGTGCTTGCCGGTAATTTGGCTTTAATGGAAACTTTTGATGTGGATGTTTCTAATGAGTTGGTTGATAAATATCATGAACTTGAAAGCTTAAGTAAAACAATTATCTTTTTAGCTGAAAATAAAATAGTTAAAGGTATTTTAAGCTTATCTGATAAAATCAAATCCACTTCTAAAAGAACAATTGATGAATTGCACAATATGGGTGTTGAAACATACATGCTGACCGGTGACAACGAAGCTACTGCACTTAATGTTGCTCGTGAAGTTGGAATAGATAATGTCCAGGCAGGTGTATTGCCTGAAAACAAACTGGACATTGTCAAAAAGGCTCAATCCAACAATACTCGCAAGGTTTTATTTGTTGGAGACGGTATCAACGATGCACCAGCATTAACACAGGCTGACATCGGTGTTGCAATGGGTAACGGTACTGATATTGCAATGGAAAGCGGTGACATTGTTGTTATGGAAGGGGACTTGGAAAATGTTGTAGCTGCAGTGCAATTCTCCAAAAAGGTAATGCGCAGAATCAAGGAAAATATTTTCTGGGCATTTGCTTATAATGCTATTTTAATTCCAATTGCAGCTGGTGTTTTGTATCCTGCATTCGGCATAACATTTGAGCCGGCTCTTGCAGGTCTTGCAATGGCATTAAGTTCAGTAACAGTTATAACTCTTTCTTTAATGCTTAAGAGATATGTTCCTGAAATAAAAAGAGTTAAAAATTAATTGATTTTAAAATCAATTAATTATATTATTTTTTTTAACTATTCAAACCAACTTTCTGATTTTTCTAATAATTCATCAATGATTGTTGGAATTGAACCGGTGTATGTGTGCGGATCCATGATTTTATCCACATCTTCCTGTGTCAGGTATTTTTGAACTTCTTCATCTTCTAAAATCAGTTCACCAAGTAATAATTTTTCCTTGTTTGCTTTTATTGCATTTTTCCTGACAATGCCGTATGCGGTTTGTTTACCCATTCCAGCACGGGTTAATTCAGCCATTAATCTTTCAGCCATGATTAAACCGTTGGTCAGGTTTAAATTTCTTTCAATATTTTCATCATAAAATACAAGATTATTCATTAATTTGATGGTTAAGTTTAGGATGTAATCGGTTAAAATACAGCTTTCTGGAAACATTATCCTTTCACAGGAGGAATTTGTCAGGTCTCTTTCATGCCATAATGGATTGTTGTCAAGTGCTGCGTTAATGAATGATTTTACAATTCTTGCAACACCACAAATCCTTTCAGCAGTGATCGGATTCATTTTATGAGGCATTGTACTGCTTCCAACCTGTTTTTCAGGATCGAAATATTCTCCAACTTCCATTATTTCTGTTCTTTGCAGGCTTCTGATTTCAAGTGCGATTTTGTCTAGGGTACTTGCAATGTTTGCTAAAACACTGATGAATTCGACATGGTTGTCTCTTTGAACAACTTGGTTTGTTATGGTTGCAGCAGGCAATCCTAAAATTTCTGCAACGGTTTTGTGGATTTCCCATCCTTGTTCGCCTAGTGCAGCAGTTGTTCCTACTGCTCCATCCATCATTCCAATACAAACATTTGCCTTAGCATTTTGCAATCTGATATATTGTCTGTGAAGTTCGTCTGCCCATATACCGAATTTCATTCCATATGTGGTTGGAAGAGCATGCTGTCCGTGTGTACGTCCGATGCATACTTTCATTTTATTTTCACTTGTAAGCTTTAGCATTATTTTTGTCAATCTTTCAAGTTTTTCTTCAAGAACATCAATTGAGTCTCTGATAAGCAATGAATTGGAGCTGTCTACGATATCGTTGGAGGTAGCACCAAAGTGGACATATTCTCCTGCACCGTTTTCACATACTTCAGTAATTGATTTTGACAATGCAGCGATATCATGGTTTGTTTCGGCTTCAATTTCTTTCATTCTTTCTAATTTGACATAATCAGTATTTGCTTTTGCTGCAATTTCATCAGCAACTTCTTGAGGAATTATTCCCAGTTTTCCTTCAGCAAGAGCTAGTGCAGCTTCCACATCAAGCATTCTTTGTAGTTTGTTTTCTTCTTCCCAAATATTTTTCATTTCAGGAGTACCATACCTAAATTCAATAGGGTGTATAGCCATTTTTTATCAACTCACATAATTATTATAAACAATATTTATTTTTGTTGTTTAAAGTATTATATTTTAGCAAACATTTATATTGTTTTATATAAAGATTAATATGTACTATTATATTGAATTCATATATAATAGGTGATAATTTGGAAACAAAAATACGACAATTTCGCCAAGAAAAAGGCATAACTCAACAAGAATTAGCGGATTTAGCTGGTGTAACACGCCAAACTGTTAACGCTTTGGAAAATGCTCGCTACAATCCTTCCTTAATATTGGCCTATAAAATAACAAAAATATTAGGCAAAGACGCAATAGAAGATGTGTTTTTGCTTAGTGATGAAGAGTAGTTGTAATATTTTATTAGAGGAAAGAATAAAATTTGGTTATCTATTTAGATTAGGGTATATTCGCATTACTAATCAATATTTGATTGATAAAATGTCTTATTTTAACGATAAACTTAAAAATATTACTTTAAAAGAGGTACTATCTTTAATAATTATTTTGTTTGTAATTCAATATATGTTAAATGTTTTAAATATTGTTTATATGGATTCTGTATGGATTTATATCGTCATTATTTTTTACTTTATATTTAAGCTTAGAAATGAAATTTTTACAATTAAAAAAGATATTTTTGAAGTCTTTGAATACAATACGGTTAAATTGACGATATCATTAGTTGTTTTGAATATATTTTTTTCATATGGAATGTTATATTTTTCGGATTATATTTTAAATATAATGCCATCTTTTAATCTTTCCAATTCTTTTTTAGCTTCTGGACTGTTTGCAACTATTATTGTTTCTCCGATTTCTGAAGAGCTCATATTTAGGGGTGTTTTTTTTAACAGATTGCAGCTAATCATTCCTACAGTTTTTGCAATTTTAATCTCCTCACTGTTGTTTGCGTCGCTTCATGGTTTCGGAAGTATATTTTCCGCTTTTGTTTTTGCGTTATGTGTTGCGATTTTATATTTTAAAACTGAAAATATTTTTGTAGCAATTTTTGCCCATTTTTTAAATAATGTTATTGCTGAGATAATAGTTTTTGCCGATTCGGGTAAAATATTATTTACAAATTATGCGGTGATTGGATTAATGTCAATTTTGGCCATTGGTTCTTTTATCATAATTTCATATTTCGTTATTAAAGAATTAAATACTATTAATTATAATAATTCTTAATATGGATTTAAGAAAAATTGGTATTGTATTAATTTTTATTGGAATTGTTCTGACTATTGTTTTCATTGACAATCAGCAGATTTTTGTTCCTGCTTTAACTGTTACTGTTTTAGGTTTTTTCATTACAATTGTAGGTTTCATCAGTGAAATCAGAAAAAGAAAAATCATTAATGATCAGTTGGATAAGGATATCGGAACAATTTTGCAGCCTTTAATCACCAAATATTCTAACTTAAATAAGCAATATAGGGCTGAATTTGAGGGTGATGAATATGTTGCTAAAAGATTACAGTTAAACAGCGATTTGGAACGTGAAATAACTGAAAAACTTCCTTATTTGGAAAGTAGGGAAATAAAAAAGATTGTTATTCAATTTAGTCAGGAACAGGATAAACTTTAAAATTTTTTTTAAAATAAATTTTAATGTACATTTTATTACAACAAGGTTTTAAATAGTACATTGGATATAATATTTATAGTGATAAAAATGTTTTCCCCAAGTTTAGATGAAGTAAAAAAATTAGCAAAAAACAAGGAGTATAAAAGAATACCTATATCTTATGAGCTATTTTCAGATATAGCAACTCCTATAGAAGTATTAAGGATTTTAAAAGGAATAAGTAAACATACGTACATGCTTGAAAGTGTTGAAGATTCACAAAAATGGGGAAGATATTCATTTTTAGGCTTTGACCCTCTTTTAGAAATCACATGTCAAAATTCTGTTGTAAATATTAAGGGAGATAAGGATTTCAATGAATTGACCGATGATGAAACCACTATTGAGACCAATAATCCTGGTGAAATTCTAAAAGAATTGATTAAAAAGAACAAATCTCCAAAATTAGATTACCTTCCATCATTTACAGGAGGATTTGTAGGTTATTTTGCATATGATTATATCAAATATGCTGAACCAAGTCTTAATCTTGATGCTGAAAACCAAGATCAGTTTAAAGATATGGATTTAATGATGTTCGACAAAGTCATAGCTTTTGATAATTTTAAGCAAAAAATAATCCTAATAGTTAACATAAAAACTGATGATTTGGAAAAAAATTATGATGAAGCATGTAAGCAGTTAATTGAAATTGCAGATTTAATAAAAAACGGTAAAAAAATTGATATCGAACCATTAAAATTAAAATCCGATTTTAAACCAGCATTTTCTCGTGAAAAATATTGTGACATGGTCAATAAAGCTAAAAATTATATTTATGAAGGAGATATATTCCAGGTTGTTCTTTCCAACAGAATTGAAGCAGATATTTCAGGAAGTCTTTTTGATACTTACAGGGTTTTAAGAACTACCAATCCGTCCCCATACATGTTTTATTTCTCCAGTGATGATATAGAAATTGCCGGTGCGTCTCCTGAAACTTTAGTTAAATTGAACAACAATACATTATACACATTTCCTCTTGCCGGTACAAGACCTCGTGGAAAAACAGATGATGAAGACTTAAAACTGGAGCAGGAATTACTTGCTGATGAAAAAGAGTTGGCTGAACACAATATGTTGGTTGATCTTGGACGAAATGACATTGGTAGGATTTCGGAAATAGGTTCTGTTAAAGTTGAAAAATACCTTTCAATCGAAAGGTTTTCACATGTGATGCACATTGGTTCAACAGTAACTGGAAAACTGAGAAAGGATTTGGATTCACTTGCAGCAATTGACTCAATTTTGCCGGCAGGAACATTATCCGGAGCTCCAAAAATAAGGGCATGTGAAATCATAAATGAGCTTGAAGACAATAAGAGGGGAATTTATGGTGGAGCAATTGGATATGTTGATTTGAGCGGAAATATTGATACCTGTATCTCTATAAGAATAGCTTTTGCAAGAAATAACAAGGTATTTATCCGTTCAGGAGCAGGTATTGTGGCAGACAGCGTACCTGAAAAGGAATTTGAAGAATGCTTAAACAAAGCAGCAGCAGTAATTGATGCTTTAGAAATTGCAAATGGAGGGTTACAATGATTCTTTTAATTGACAATTACGACAGTTTTTCATATAATCTCTATCAGCTAATTGGTGAGGTAAACTCAGATATTAAGGTTTCAAGAAATGATAAAATAACAATTGAGGAAGTTAATGATTTAAATCCGGATTGTATTATATTGTCACCTGGGCCTGGAAAGCCTGAAAATGCGGGAATCTGTGTTGGTTTAGTAAAAGAATTTCATGATAAAATTCCTATTTTGGGAGTTTGTTTAGGTCATCAGGCAATTTGCACTGCATTTGGCGGTGAAGTTTCTCATGCAAAAAGATTAATGCATGGTAAGTCATCAAATATTTCTCTTGATTATGATTTTATTTTCAAAGGGCTTCCAAGTGAAATAACTGTGGGAAGATATCATTCTTTAAGTTTAGTTGAAGAGTCTCTTCCGGATTGTTTGGAAATTATTTCTAAAGCCAAAGATGACAGAGAGGTAATGGCGGTAAAACACAAGGATTATAATGTTTACGGATTACAGTTCCATCCAGAATCAATTTTAACATCTGATGGATTAACAATTATGCAAAATTTCTTACAAAAAGTTGAAAGAGGTATATTATGATTAAAGAAGCAATCTTAAAAGTTTATCAACATCAGGATCTGACTTATGATGAAGCATACCAGACAATGGATGAAATCATGAGTGGCGAAGCAAGCGAAGTTCAAATGAGTGCTTATTTAACAGCGATGTCTATGAAAGGTGAAACAATTGAAGAAATCACTGCATCTGCTGAAGCTATGAGAGCGCATTGTGTAAGATTGTTAAACGATAAAGATGTTTTAGAGATAGTTGGAACTGGTGGTGACGGTTCAAATACATTCAATATTTCAACCACTTCTTCAATAGTAATTTCAGCAGCTGGAGTTCCTGTAGCTAAACATGGAAACCGCTCTGCATCCAGTAAATGTGGTGCAGCTGATGTATTGGAGGCATTAGGTGTAAATATTAATATCGAACCTGAAAAAAGTTTAAAATGCCTTGAAGAGAATAATATATGTTTTTTATTTGCTCAGAATTATCATTTGTCAATGAAATATGTTGCAAATGTTCGTAAAGAATTGTCTATTAGGACAATATTCAATATTCTAGGACCATTGACAAATCCTGCAGGAGCCACAATGCAGGTTCTTGGAGTTTATGAAAAGGATTTGGTGGAACCATTAGTCGATGTTTTAAATAATTTGGGTGTAAAATCAGCATTGTCTGTCTATGGAATGGACGGTATGGATGAAATTTCAGCAAGCGATAAAACTTTTGTTTGTGAACTTAAGGATGGAAAAACCATGTCTTATGAAGTATCTCCGGAATATTTTGGAATGGAATTGGCATCTAAAGAGGACCTTGTTGGTGGAGATGCAAATGAAAATGCCCAAATAACTTTATCAATTTTAAATGGTGAAAAAGGTCCTAAAAGAAATGCAGTTTTACTAAATTCTGCTGCTGGATTATATGTTGCGGGTGTAGTTGATTCTTTAAGAGATGGAGTTGATCTTGCAGCTGAAATTATTGATTCTGGAAAGGCATTAAAACAACTTGAAAACTTTATAGAATTTACAAACAGCTGATTATTATGTTAGATGAAATTGTTGAAAAAACTAAACAGAGAGTGGAAGAGGCAAAAAATATCATTTCATTAGATGATTTAAAAAATGAAGTTGCACTAATGGATATTGATAATGAATTCCCATTTAAAAAGGCTTTGAGTAGTGATGATATATCAATCATCGCAGAGGTTAAAAAAGCTTCTCCCTCAAAAGGTTTAATTGCACAAAATTTTGATTATTTGAATATTGCAAAGGATTATGAAGAGGCTGGTGCTTCTGCAATTTCAGTTTTAACTGAACCTTATTTTTTCCAAGGCTCTAATGATTATCTATCTGAAATTGCTAAAACTGTTAGTATTCCAGTTTTGAGAAAGGATTTTGTTGTTGATGAGTATATGATTTGGGAAGCAAAAGCATTAGGGGCTTCAGCAATTTTATTGATCGTTTCTATTTTGGATACTGTTCAGTTAAAGAAATATTTGGATTTAACTCATCAATTAGGTCTTTCAGCTATTGTGGAAACACACGATGGTGATGAAATCATGCGTGCGTTAACAGTTGGTGCTGAAATAATAGGTGTGAATAATAGAAATTTAAAAGATTTCACTGTTGACATTGAAAATAGTATCAACTTACGTAGATGTGTTAGTGGAGATGTTTTATTTATTTCTGAAAGTGGAATTAAAACACCTGAAGATGTTGCCAGATTAAAAGAAAATAATGTTGATGCAGTTTTAATAGGCGAAACTTTAATGAAATGTGATGATAAAAAATCTATGATTTCGGAGTTGAAAAATGGTTAAAATCAAAATCTGCGGACTCAAACGGTTGGAAGATATAGAAATTGTAAATAAATATAAACCTGATTATATAGGTTTTGTTTTTGCTGATTCAAAAAGAAAAGTTTCACACAAAACAGCTAAGCTATTAAAAGATTATTTGAGCTCAGATATTCTTTCAGTAGGTGTTTTTGTAGATTCACCTGAAAACGAAATATTGGAATTGTATGATGAAGGAATTGTAGATGTTGTTCAACTTCACGGCAATGAAAGTGAAGAATTTATATTGAATCTAAAAGAAAAAACTAATTATAAAATAAAAATAATTAATGCAATTGAAATGTATGATGGAATTGATGTAAAAAAATATGACAATTCTAAAGCTGATTATTTACTTTTTGATAGTGGAAAAGGCAGTGGAAAAACTTTTGATTGGAATTTAATAAGAAATGATTTGAAAAAGGACTTTTTCTTGGCAGGAGGATTATCAATTTCTAATGTTTGTGATGCAATTAAAGAGTTTAATCCTTATGCAGTTGATTTAAGTTCAAGTCTTGAAACTGACGGATTTAAAGATGAAAATAAAATTAAAAAAATTATGGAGGTTATAAATTGAGTAGAGGACGATATGGAGAATATGGTGGGCAATATATCTCTGAAACATTAATGAATGAATTGCTTTACTTGGAAGAACAGTACAATCATTATATGAATGATCCCGATTTTGTTGAAGAGCTTAATACATTGTTGAAAGAATATGCTGGAAGGCCATCATTATTATATTATGCTAAAAGAATGACTGAAGACCTTGGTGGAGCCAAAATATATTTAAAACGTGAGGATTTAAATCACACTGGTGCTCATAAGATTAACAATGTTTTAGGACAGGTACTTCTCGCTAAAAGAATGGGTAAAAGTAGGGTGATTGCAGAAACTGGTGCAGGTCAACATGGAGTTGCAACAGCTACAGCGGCAGCATTGCTTGATATGGAATGTGAAGTATTTATGGGTGAAGTGGATACAAAAAGACAAGCTTTAAATGTTTATAGGATGGAATTGTTGGGCGCTAAAGTTCATTCGGTCAAATCAGGAACTAAAACTTTAAAAGATGCAGTAAATGATGCATTTCGTGATTGGATTGCAAGAGTTCATGATACTAATTATGTAATAGGTTCAACAATGGGTCCACATCCGTTCCCAATGATGGTTCGTGATTTTCAAGCTGTAATAAGTGCTGAAGCACGTGAACAATTCCTTGAAAAAGAAGGAAAACTTCCAAATGCAGTAATTGCGTGTGTAGGTGGTGGAAGTAATGCAATGGGTGCATTTTATAATTTCATAGATGATGAAGACGTTAGATTAATCGGTTGTGAAGCAGGTGGAAAAGGAATTGACACTCCATATAATGCTGCTGCGCTAACAAAAGGAAAAATTGGAATATTTCATGGAATGAAATCAATTTTCAATCAAAGCAATTATGGACAAATTGCACCGGTATACTCAGTGTCTGCGGGTCTTGATTATCCGGGTGTTGGACCTGAACATGCTTATTTAAGAGATTCTGGAAGAGCAGAGTATGTTCCAGTTACAGATGAAGAGGCTGTTAATGCATTTGAATACTTATCAAGAATGGAAGGAATAATTCCAGCTATTGAAAGCGCTCATGCAGTGGCATATGCAATGAAAATAGCTCCTAAAATGGATAAAGATGATATTATTATGATTTGTTTATCTGGAAGAGGAGATAAAGATGTCAGATCAATTGCAGAGTATAGGGGAGTTGAGTTAAATGAGTAAAATAGCTAACGCATTTAAAAATGGAACTGCATTCATAGGATTTTTAACTGCAGGCGATCCTACAGTCGAAAAAACAGTTGAATTTATTTTGGCAATGGAAGAGGCAGGATGTGACTTGGTTGAAATAGGAATTCCATTTTCTGATCCTATGGCTGAGGGTGTAGTCATTCAAGAAGCTAATGTAAGAGCATTAAAGCATAACACAACAACTGATGATGTTTTTGAAATCGTTAGGAAAGTGCGTGAAAAAACTGATATTCCATTGGTATTTTTAACATATATTAATCCTGTTTTCTTTTATGGTTATGAAAAATTCTTTGAAAAATGTAATGAATTAGGCATTGACGGTATAATTTCTCCGGATTTGCCATATGAAGAAAAAGGTGAAATTTTAGACATTGCTCGCAGGAATGATGTTGATGTAATTTCATTAATCGCACCTACTTCAAAGCAAAGAATTCAGATGATTGCAAATGATGCAAGTGGTTTTATCTATGTTGTATCCTCATTGGGAGTTACTGGAATGAGATCTGAAATCAAAACAGATTTAAATTCAATTTTACAAGACATTCGTGAGGTAACTGATTTACCATTGGCAGTTGGTTTTGGTATTAATACTCCTGAACAGGCTAAAAATATAGGTGGCATTGCCGATGGTGTAATTGTAGGTAGTGCAATCGTTAAAATCATTGAAGAGTATGGTGAAGATGCAACTGAACATTTGAAGAATTATGTTTCAAGCATGAAAAAAGCATCTAATGAATGATTTTTCCAAAAACATAAACTTATTATATGTAAAAAAATAAATATAAATATATTATTAATAAGAGGATTATTTATGTTTAAAGCAGAATTAAGTGATTCTAGTATATTAAAAACCAGTTTTGATGCTATTTCATCAATTGTTGATGAAGTACAAATTCAAACTGATAGTGAAGGCATGAGATTAGATGCCTTAGACCGTAGTCACATAACTTTCGTACATTTAGAACTAAAAGCTAGTTTATTTGACGAATATATTTGTGATGTTCCTGAAAAGATTAATATTGACACTGATGAATTTATGAGAGTACTTAAACGTGCTAAATCTCAGGATAGAGTATTAATGTCTTTGGATGAAGGTAATTTCATCATTACTTTTGAAGGAGATGCAACAAGAACATTCAAAATCAGATTAATTGATATTGAATATGATAATCCAACTCCTCCACAAATTTCACATCCAACAACATTCAAAGTACGTTTCTCAATTCTAAAAGATTGTATTAACGATATTGATATATTCTCTGATAAAATTGCTTTACAAGTTGATGAAGACTACTTCATTGCATCTGCAGACGGTGAATTCGGTGATGCAAGTATCAAGTACCTTCACGGAGAAAATATTCAATCACATGAAAAAGCATTATTCTCTTTAGATAAAATCAGAGAAATGCTCAAAGCAGATAAATTTTCAGAGGAAGCAGAAATTAGTTTAGGTACTGACATGCCATTAAGTTTAACCCTTAATATGGTAACCGGTGATGGTAAACTAAGTTTCTTACTTGCTCCTAGATTAGAACAAGATGATTAATTTCATTTGTTCATCTTTTTTTATTTTTAAAATTAATTTTAGAGATGGTATTAAGTGGATCAATTTTATCAAGTCCTACGTAAAGTTCAGAAAAAAGAACGTAATAATGGTACATTAGCTCGTGTAGAAGAAACTTTTTACAATGACATGCATGAGTATATGGACATGTTAAAACAGCAGGCAATGAGTGATCCATTTTCCAAAGCACCTGCAATTCTTAAAGAAGCTCAAATTATCGCTACAGATATTTGTCAAAGAAGAGAAACTAAAATAACCAATTCTGCGGTGCTTAATATTCATAGGTCTTATCATTTATTCACTGGAAAGCCTCAGTTTGATTTAGTTGACACCACTCCTTTGAATCTAACTCCTGAGGAGGAGAAGTTTTATTATTCATTAATAGATACTTTAAAAAATCATAGAAATAATATTTCTCTTGAGGACTTTTCTGATGATAAAGAAAAAACTGAGCATACAACAATAATTAAACCTATTGAAACTCAAACCAATACTTTAACTTCTGATACAGTACAAAAATCAACAGAAGAGATAAAACCAAAACCTATTGTAAAAGAGGTTAAACAACAAGATGAAACTCCAATTGTAAAAGAAGTTAGACCTCCTCAAAAACCTAACCCTGTTGAAGATATTGAGGATAATCCTAATGCTTTTGATGAGCAGGATGAATTTTATGATTTTGAATCTAAAAAAGTTGCTAAGGATACGGAATTAGTTACAATGTTGGTTTTTGATGATATTGGAGCGATTGTTGGTGTTGATGAGAAAGTTTATGGACCTTTCAGACCACAGGATATAGTGACCTTGCCATTAATTAATGCAAAAATATTTTTCAAAAACAGAAAAGGTCGTCAAGTTAAAATTTAGCACTTTTTCCATTACCTTTAAATAACTTAATAAATATATATTTTATCATATCTATTTGTGATAGTAAAAAATTATATTTTTTATAATTTGGATTTCTGCTGTATGTAGACTTGATGCGTTACAATGCAGTTTTGATCTCTACGTTTTTTAATAGAAATTGGATTTAGATAAATTCACAACTAGATTTATCATAACTTATTAATTTACGGTGAAATAATGAAAATACCAAAAGAAAAAAGAACATACTGTCCTCACTGTAAAAGACACACAGTGCATGAAGTTCACACTGCAAAAAGAAGAAAAGCTAGTGAATTAACCTGGGGACAAAGACAATTCAGACGTGTGACTGCTGGTTATAGAGGTTACCCAAGGCCTTTACCTGCTGGAAACAAACCAGTTAAAAAATTAGATTTAAGACTTAAATGTAAAGAATGTGGTAAATCTCACATCAAACAATCTTTCAGAACAGGTAAACCTGAATTCGTAGCTAAATAAGGTGGTTAACATGGTTAGTAAAGGTAGAGGAAACTTTTTAAAAGTTAAATGTTTAGATTGTGATAATGAACAAGTAATTTTTGATCGTGCTGCATCTGATGTAAAATGTATTATTTGTGGTAAAACCCTTGTTAAATCTCGTGGAGCTAAAGCAAAAATTACTGCACACATCGAAAAAGTTTTAAACTAGATTCCTAGTTTTTAACTTATTTTTTTACTATTTTTTTATAATTTTTATTTGATGTTGGTGAGAATATGGTAAGAAAAAGTCAAGAATGGCCTGATGAAGGAGAACTTATTGTCGGTACTGTTTACAAAGTTCTTAATTATGGGGCTTTTGCTAAATTAGAAGAATATCAGGGCAAAGAAGCTTTTATTCATATTTCTGAAGTATCTTCTGGTTGGGTTAAAAATATCCGTGACCACGTTAGAGAAAATCAAAAAATCGTTTGTCGTGTTTTAAGAGTAAACCCTAAAAAAGGGCATGTCGATGCTTCTTTAAAAAGAATCCGTGAAGATCAAAGAACTAAAAAAATCCAACATTGGAAAATTGAACAAAAAGCTGAAAAATTCTTAGAATTATCTGCTAAATCTTTAGATAAAAACTTGGATGAAGCATACGATGAAGTAGGTTATGAGCTTATGGACATCTTCGGTGATGTTTATGGTGCTTTTGAAACTGCTTCTGATGAAGGTGCTGAATCCTTAACTGAAGAAGGAATCCCTCAGGATTGGGCTGATGCTATAACTGAAGTAGCTAAGAAAAATATTACTCCTCCTGAAGTTCACATTAACGGTTATGTTGATATTGAAACATTTGTACCTGATGGTGTTGAAGTTATTATTTCAGCTCTTAAGGCTGCTGAAGATAATGGGGATGAAGAGGAAGAAATTAAAGTCCAATGTGTTGGTGCACCAAGATACAGAATTACTGTAAAATCTACTGATTATATTTTAGCAGAAAAAACTCTTAAAGCTGCAGCTGAAAGATGCATTGCAGTTGTTGAAGAATCAGGCGGAAATGGTTCATTTTTAAGAGAGTTAGATTAATTAGATTCGCATGAATATGAAAATGAATAAATGTCCTGATTGTGGGATTTATACTTTAAAAGATGCTTGCCCTAAATGTGGTGGGCAACTTAAAGTAATTTATCCTCCTAAATTTTCTATTGAGGATAAATATGGTAAATATCGACGTATTTTAAAAAAGGAAGCTTTAAATAAGGAGTAATGCAGATGAATACTACTGAAATTAATGTTTTAGAAGAAATTGAGCTAGAAAATCCTATTTTCATAGAAGCATTACCTGGTCTTGGACATGTAGGTAAATTGGCGGCGGATCATATAATTGATGAATTAGGAGCTACTAAATTTGCTGAAATTTATTCTCCAACTTTTCCACCTCAAGTCGTTGTAAAAGATGAGGGAATAATAGAAAATATGCTTAATGAGTTATATTATCTAAAGGATGTTGGTGAAGATAATTTGGATTTAATTATTCTTGTAGGTAATACTCAAGCTTTGTCTCCAGAAGGACAATATTTAGTTTGCAAGGAAATTTTAGAATTTGTTTGTAATTTCAATATTGATAGAATTTTTACTTTAGGAGGAATGGTTACTTCTCCTCAACCGGTTGAAAATCCTAAAGTATTTGGAGCAGCTACTAATGAGGCAAATATTGAACTGTTAAAAGAAGCTGAAGTTGAAATAAGATCTAATGATGGTGGTATTGTTGGAGCTTCTGGATTATTCTTGGGATTGGGTGTCCGTCAAGGAATTGAAGGAACTTGTCTTATGGGTGAAACTCCAGGTTATTTCATTGATGCTGAGGCTGCTGAAGCTTTATTAAAGAAATTATCACATTTGCTTAATTTTGAAATCAATACTGATAAATTAGATGAAAGAGCTGAAGAAACTAGACAAATGATTGCTAAAGCTCAACAAATGGAACAGGATTTAATTAATAAGGCAAATGCTGGAAATGCTGATGATTTAAGATATATTGGATAATTAATCCAATATTTATTTACTTTTTTTATGAATGTTATTGTTATTCCTGATGCTTCGATGATTGTTATTCCATTAATTGAAAAGAATGGACATAATTATATCTCTCCCAGTAATTTTTCCAAATATGATAATATGGACATTTGCGAGGGAAATTTGGAATTCACTAATCTGATTACTAAATATTCGTCTAGTGAACTTCCGTCAGGTGTTAAATCAAGACTATTTTTATTTTCTAAAATTATTGATAAGGTTGATGCAGCTATAATTATAGGCAAACGTCCTAAAAACTATAAAAGAATGTATAATGCATTAAATGAATTGATTTTGTTTGGTGGAAATTCCTGTAATAATGCACATAGTTTGATTGTTAAAATTGTCACTGATTTGAACATTCCTACATTAAGGCTTGCATATCCAACCACACAAGAGGAAATCATTGATTTAATCGATAAAACAAACTATTTTTTAAGAAATCTCGAATCGAAATCTGAAATTGATGTGGATTTAATGTTAAAAAAGGATAAGCATCCTCTTTTGGAAGTTAAAAAAATATTAAATAATAAAAATTTCTAACATTTAATTATGTTGGTAAATGCGGATTTTCACATTCACAGTTGTTTTTCGATGGCATCGTCAAAAGACATGCTAATTGAAAATATTGCTTCAAAATCCAAACTGAAGGGTTTGCAGCTTTTAGGAACTGGAGATGGACTCCATCCAAAATGGCTGAATATTGTCCGTGAAAGTACTGAATATATGGGCGATGGCATATATTCTTGTGATGGAATGCACTTTGTTTTAACCACTGAAGTTGAGGCAAAACATAGGATTCATCATGTTATAATAATGCCTGATATTGATATTGCAAGCGAGTTGTCGGATAAATTACCTTCCAAAAACAAATCAATTGATGGCAGACCTAAAACTAATCTTGATGGTGGGGAACTATTGGATTTAGCTCATGATTATGATTGTTTGATTGGTCCTGCTCATGCATTTACTCCATGGACTGGAATGTATAAGTTTTATGATAGCATTTATGACTGTTATGATGCCAAACCGGATTTTGTAGAATTGGGATTGTCTGCTGATACAGATATGGCGGATAGAGTATCTGAACTGAAGGATTTTGTATTTTTATCAAATTCTGATGCTCACTCACCATGGCCTCATAGATTGGGTCGTGAATTTAATCAAATAGAGCTTGAAGATATTTCATACTCTTCAATTAAAAAGGCTTTTAAAAACAAAGATGTTAAAGCAAATTATGGTCTTGTCCCTAATTTGGGGAAATATCACATGACTGCATGTACCAAATGCCATAAATTAATTGATCCCTGTGTTTCTCGAGAAAATAAAATGAAATGTTCCTGTGGAGGAACAATTAAAAAAGGAGTAGATTTCAGAATATCTGAAATTGCAGATTTGAATGAACCTATTCATCCAAGTTTCAGACCAGATTACATACATCTTATGCCTTTAGCTGAAATAATATCTTCAGTTCATGATAAAGGTGTTACCACAAAATTTGTACAGGGAATCTGGCAAAAGTTAATTGATAATTTTCGCACTGAAATCAATGTCTTAATAAACGCTGACTTAAATGACATTGAAAAAATCGATGTTGATATTGCTTCTGCAATCGAATCTTTTAGAAATGGTACAGTTGATATCATTCCTGGCGGTGGTGGTCAATATGGTCAGATTCTATTTGAAAAAGAAGTTAAAAAACCTAAATTAGTCACTTTAGATAATTTTTAAAAGCGGACTTGGAGGGATTTGAACCCTCGATCTTAAGATTAGGAGTCTTACGCCCTTCCAGACTAGGCTACAAGCCCTTAAATAATTATATGATGAAAATATTTTAAAAAAAGAAATTATAAGGACGGACCCGCCGGGATTTGAACCCGGGGTCTTCGGATTAGAAGTCCGACGCCCTATCCAGCTAGGCTACGGGCCCTTACATACAACAATAATAAATATATTTTTTGTATTATATATAGTTATCTATTTTAAAAATAAAAAAATAAAGGATTAAAATTAATCCTTATGCTCTTTCTGTATTTCCAGTTGCATCATTTACAGCAATGCTGTCTACAGCATTTCCATCTGCATCATATACAGTGAAGTACCAGTATCCATCGGAATAATATCCTCCTCCAGCGTAACATCCTTCTTCTAAAATTGCATCACTTGCAATAGCTTTTGCAGATGAATAAGATAATTGTGAGCTACTTGAACTTGAACTTGAGCTTCCACTTCCGCTTCCGCTGCTGCTACTTGAACTTGAGCTTCCACTACTTGAAGATGTTCCACTTGAAGAACTACCTGAGGAGGAACCTCCAGAAGAACTGCCAGAGCTACTTGATCCAGATCCTGATCCTGATTCTGTAGAACTTGGGCTTCCAGTTGTAGTGGCTACAGATGAAGATCCATTATCTAAACTTGTAGTGTTCCCAATTCCATTTCCAGTATCATCATTTGCTCCCATACTGGATAAATCTGAGAATATTGGGTTGTCACTATTGGTTATGCCGTATGCTGTAACCGCTGCTGCGATACATAATACAATAATTATTGAAATGATAATATTTGCTTTATCCAATTTTTCCCCTCCTTTCAAGCTAATTTAATTATAATAAATTAATTTAGTTTTTTATCTTTTATATATATTTCTATTTGGAATTTTTGAAGTTACTTATTAATAATAATAACTATATATAATTAATGTTAGTTTCTAATTTATAATTGAGGTGACATATTTGAAAGATAGAGTAGTTATATCCCCTACAACTCGTCAAGAGGGCCATGCCGAACTCGTCATGGAAGTAGACGACGAAGGGATTGTTACAAAAGGTATGTATTTAAGTATAACTCCTGTAAGGGGTTTAGAAAAGATGGTTCTTAACAAAGCACCTGAAACCGCTCCAGTTTTATGTCAAAGAATCTGTGGAGTATGTCCTATTCCACATACTTTAGCATCTGCTGAAGCAATCGATCAAGCATTAGGTATTGAAATTCCTAAAGCAGCTAGATTGTTAAGAGAAGCTACCTTATCAGCACACAACATTAACAGTGCAGCTATCCACCACTTTTTAGTAGCACCAGATTTCGTTCCTGACGAATTATTTGCTACTGCTGTAGATAGTGTAAGTAACATTAGAAAAAATGCACAATATGTTGTTGACATGATTGCTGGTGAAGGTATTCACCCATCTGATATCAGAGTAGGAGGAATGGCAAGAAACATTACTCCATTTGCAAAAGAAAGATTAATAGAAAGAATGACTGCACTCAGATCAGATCTTGAAGCACACATTGAATTAATCAAAAACTGTGTAGCTGAAAGCGCTGAAAAATTAGGTATTCCTGAAGATTTAGGTGTAGTAAATCAACCATTACTCGCTGTACACGAAACTTACGGTGTAAACGAATTTGATATGGATGCATTCTCAGAAGTATTACCAGAAGCATGGTATGATGACCCTGAAATCGGTAAAAAAGCATGTTCCGTAATTCCATTAATCAACGGTACCAATGTTGAAACCGGTCCTAGAGCAAGAATGGAAAAATACCAAGGATTCAAAGGCAAAGGTGTTATTGCTCAACACGTTGCTCGTGCTGACGAAATGTTGAAAAACTACGACGCATGTCTTGAAGCATTAGATGCAATTGACACAGCTGCATCTGCAAGAGCAGATTATGATCCTAGAGGTACTGGAGAACTTGGTTTCGGTATTATTGAAGGTCCTAGAGGAACCAATGCTCACATGGCACAAGTTAAAGATGGAAAAACCCAATTCTATTCTGCAATTGTACCTACAACTTGGAACATTCCAACTATGGGTCCAGCTACAGAAGGATTCCATCATGAATTTGGTCCACACGTAATCAGAGCATACGACCCATGTTTATCCTGTGCTACTCACGTGATGGTAGTTGACGATGAAGACAAATCCATTCTCAAAAACGAAATGGTGAGAATCTAAGTAGTGGAGGAAAAATTAAATGCCTTATGATTCGGAGATTATTGTTATTGGATGTGGAAATGTCCTATTTAAGGATGATGGATTCGGTCCAGTAGTCATAAACATTTTACAAAAATATTGTAATGATAAAAATGATTATTATGATCCTGCTGTTACAGCTTATGTAGAAGATGAATTTGATAAAGATATTTTAGCTGAAATTAAACAGAAATTTGAAGATATCAAATTACCTGACAGTATTCAGTTCATCGATGGCGGGACTGCAGCTCCAACAAACTTTTTCCCATTATATGAAGAATATGATTGGAAAAAACTGATTGTCATTGATGTTGTTGAGTTTGATGCAGAACCGGGAACAGTTGATGCATTTGATCCAAATATAATGAAAATAGGAAAATACGATAATCCTCATGGTATGACTGTTGAAGAACCTCTTCAAAAAATTTCTGAAAAATGTGAAGTTGTTGTTGTAGGTTGTAAACCAGAGTCAATTCCAACTCCGGATGTAGATATGGGTTTAACTGAACCTGTTGTAAAGGCTATTCCAAAAACTATTGATCTTATTTTAAATGAAATCGGGGTAAAATAATGTTTGATAAATTGAAAAAAGCTTTTGGCGGTTCTAAAGAAGAAATCGCTCCAAAAGTAGAAGAAAAAGTTGAAGCTGCTCCTGAAACACCTGTTGAAACTGCACCTGCAGAAGAAACCAAAGCTGCTTCAGCAAAACCACGTATCGGTTACATACACTTAAGTGGTTGTACTGGTGATGCAATGTCCTTAACCGAAAATTACGACATTTTATCAACAGTTTTAACTGATATGGTTGATATTGTATACGGACAAACTTTAGTTGACAAATGGGTTCACGGTACTTTCGCTGAAGAAATGCCTGAAATGGACTTATGTTTAATTGAAGGATCTGTATGTTTACAAGATGAACACAGTGTCCAAGAACTTTTAATGGCAAGAGAAAAATCAGGTTTAATCTGTGCATTCGGTTCCTGTGCTATGACAGGTTGTTTCACAACCTTCGCACGTGGAGGTCAACAAGCACAACCTAAACACGAATCATTTGCACCAATTAGTCAATTAGTTAAAGTTGATTGCGCACTTCCTGGTTGTCCTGTAGCTCCTGAAATGATTGCAAAAGTTGTTGTAGCATTATGTAACGGAGACATGGAATACTTACAACCTGCAATCGATAAAGCTGCTTGCAACACTGGATGTGGCTGTGACGTATTAACTAATGTAATCCGTAACGGATTATGTACTGGATGTGGAACTTGTGCTCTAGCTTGTCCTACAAGAGCTATGGGCTTTTCTGAAGGTAGACCTAGCTGTGACAGAGATAGATGTATTAAATGTGGATCTTGTTATGCAATGTGTCCAAGAGCATGGTTACCTATAAAAAGAATTAAAGAGGAAACTGGATTATAGGAGGATTGAACATGCCATTAGGTACTTATAAAGAAGCATTATCTGCAAGATCTACTGATAAAAAAATCTTAGATGTATCACAAGACGGAGGAATCGTTTCAGCATTACTCTGTTACGCACTCGATGAAGGAATCATTGAAGGTGCAGTTGTTGCTGGAACTCCTGATGAAGATTGGAGACCTATCCCTACTGTAGTAACTTCCTCTGACGAAGTTATCGCTGCAGCAGGTACAAAATACTCAATGTCCCCAACCTTATCTGCATTAAAAGAAGCAACCCGTCAATACGGTTTAGAAAAAGTTGGTGTAGTCTCAACTCCATGTCAAACCCAAGGTTTAAGAAAAGCACAAGCTTATCCATTCACTAGATTTGTCGTTGACAAAATCAAATTAATCATCGGTATCTACTGTATGGAAAACTTCCCTATGGCTTCTCTTGATACCTTTGCTACCGCAAAATTAGGATTTGACAGCTTACAAGATGCTAGTAAAATGGACATCGGTAAAGGTAAATTCTGGTTAACCAAAGATGGTGAAGACAGTGGTTTAGCTATCAAAGAAACTCACGGTTACGAACAAGCTGGATGTAACATCTGTCAAGATTACGTAGCTGAATGGGCTGACGTATCAACTGGTTCTGTAGGATCTCCTGATGGATGGTCTACTGTTTTAACCAGAACTGATGATGGTGACTCCATATTCAAAGCTGCTGTTGACGCTGGTTTAATCGAAACCAAACCAATGGACGATGTAAAACCAGGTCTTCCTTTACTTGAAAAATTAGCTAAAGGTAAAAAAGACAAAAACACTGCAGAACGTGAAAGAAGAGCTAAAATGGGAGTTAAAATCCCTGCTATATACTAATCTTCTTTCTTTTTTTCTTTTTTTTAGTGCGACAAGCAATTGTCTTTTAAATTTTGTTATATGAACTC